>DAOVSY010000150.1 GCA_030633365.1 Spirochaetaceae bacterium
CAGATGGCAGCCCTGGCCGAAAAGAACGGATATTCTATTCCCGCTGCACTGGGAATGGTAGATAAAGATCTGATTATTAGAGAAATTTATATAAATGGAAAGGTTTCCCTTGCTTTGGAGAGTGAGATAGAAACCATAAAAAAAAGGACGGAGGAAGGGGGATCCGAGTTTGAATTAGGAATGATCATATCTGCAGAAGGTAAACTGCTTACTTTACGTGCAGGAGAGATGGAGAAGTACGGGATTTCCAGTGGAACTCTAAAGGGAGTCGAAGATCTCTATCCTCTTCTTGATATTCGCACCAACGAAGTTACACGAATAGAACCAACTCCCTGGGACAAAATGGTTGCCTTGATTACCGGGTCTGTTGTAACAAGCATCCTTATTATGATGGGACTTGTGGGGCTGTACCTGGAGGTATCAACACCGGGATTTGCTGTTCCTGGAACAGTTTCAATTATCTGTTTTACAATTGTGTTTGCCGGAGGGGCCCTGATGGGGACTTTTGACTCCTTTGAACTTATTCTGTTAATTGCAGGAGTTGTTCTTCTTATTGCAGAAATATTCCTTATCCCCGGATTCGGTATTACAGGAATCTCCGGTATTTTTCTTATGATGGGAGCTCTGATTCTGTCCAGACAGGGATTTTTTATCCCTGAATTTGAATGGGAAACTGACATTCTGTTAAAAAACATGCTTCTTGTATTTGGAACTACAGGTGCTTCTGTAATTATTATGGGAGTTCTATTGGTTATTTTTCCCCATCTTGCACCTTTTAAAAGATTGATATTAACATCGCCGGCAGATCAGACTGTTAGTCAGATTGCAGGTGGGAATAATAAGCAAAATAGCGGGAATAATGTTGAAGAAGGGGAAAAAAATCAGACAGTAAAGCCTGGAACAGTCGGCATAACGGCTACCACACTCCGCCCCTCTGGGAAGGCCTTCCTGGAAAATGAAGTTCTGCCTGTGGAGACAGATGGTGAATACATAGAAAAGGACGTCAAAATAGTAGTAACAGGGAAGTTGGGAAATATTATAAAGGTTAAGAAGGTATGAATCTATTATTTCTTACAGGATTATTTTTTATTGGCCTTATTGCCATAATAGTTGAATTTTTTGTACCTGCAGCCGGAGTAATAGGGATTATTGGAGGAGGATGTATTATCGGGAGTGTTGTAATGGCGTATCTTGATTATGGAATTCTTACAGGTTCCGCATTTCTCCTTGGGGCATTAATTCTAACACCCCTTATAATTATTTTTTACTTTAAAATTTTCCCCAAAACGATAATAGGCAAAAAATTGATTTTAAATACTAATCAGATCCATGATTCGGGTTTTACATCTTTTGCACAGGGAAGATACCGGGACCTTAATGGGAGGTCCGGAATAGTTTTGAAAGAGATGCGACCTGTTGGAATAGTAGAGATTGATGGGCATAGATTTACTGCCATTACAAATGGTGAATATCTCGATTCGGACAGTAAAATCCAGGTGTTCAAGGTAGAAGGAAATCGGGTATTCGTAAAAAGAAAAGGAGAGTAAAAAATGATCTACATTATAAGTATGATTCTGATTGGACTGGTATCGATAGTCTTTCTTGTATTCTTTTTAAAATTTTTCAGTCTCTGGTTTCGGGCACTGCTTTCAGGGGCCCATATCACCCTTGCCCGGCTTATAGGGATGTGGATACGTAGAGTTAAATCCACGGTAATAGTCGACAGCAGAATTATGCTGGTTAAAGCAGGGCTTCCCATAGATTCAGATCCCCTGGAGACCCATTATCTGGCAGGAGGGGATGTAATAAAGGTAAGCAAAGCCCTGATAGCAGCAAATAAGGCAGATATACCCCTGACATTCCAGAAGGCGACAGCCATAGATCTGGCAGGGAGGGATGTTCTGGAAGCTGTAAAAACAAGTGTCTATCCCAGAGTTATTGACTGTCCTGATCCGGCAAAGGGAAAATTAACAATAGATGCAGTTGCAAAAGACGGGATACAGGTAAAAGCCAAAGCCAGAGTTACAGTCAGAGCTAATATAGAGCATCTGGTGGGAGGGGCAACAGAGGAAACAATTATTGCCCGTGTAGGAGAAGGTATAGTAACTACCATAGGTTCATCCAATTCATACAAAGAGGTTCTTGAAAATCCGGACCAGATATCTAAAACCGTACTGGGAAAGGGACTGGATGCAGGGACAGCTTTTGAAATTCTGTCGATTGATATTGCAGATGTTGATGTTGGTGCAAATATTGGAGCAAAACTCCAGGCAGACCAGGCAGAGGCGGATAAACGCCGTTTTCAGGCTCTGGCAGAACAGCGGAGAGCAGCAGCCATTGCTCTTGAGCAGGAAAATATAGCAAAAGAGAGAGAAAATCGTGCAAAAGTGGTATTGGCAGAAGTTGAAATTCCAAAAGCCATTGCCGAAGCCTTCAGATCAGGGAATCTGGGTGTCATGGACTATTACAACCTAAGAAATATACAGGCAGACACAACAATGCGAAAAAATATAAGTGGTGAACCCAAAGATGAATAGTGTTGGTATACTGGAAATAATTGCAGTTTACGGCAGTGCATTTATTATCCTGCTTCTTCTTATTACAATTTTTATAGTCAGGATTATAAGAGCAAACAACGAAAAAAGAAGAGTGAAAACAGCAGTTCTTAAAACAACTGAAGCAGATACAAAAAAATCTGTGCCCCGCCCTCTGAGTGAATCTGGAATTCCAAACAGAATACTCACCTCTTCAGATATAGTAATAAAAAATAAGCAGAAGAATGTAATAATAAATATGGAAAATATAAGCCCCCTGAAGAGAGGTATCATGTGGGCAGAAATTCTTGGGAAACCAGGGGGCAGGCATCGAAGAAATACTTAGAAACAGGGAAGTATACAGAATAAACTTTCCTGATTATTATTGACAGAAATACTAACATTTCCTACCTTTAAAGTAGAAAAGAACAAGGAGACAGTAGAAAATGAATATTCAAGTGCAAGTCAATATTGATGCTACAAAAGAAAATGTATGGAAAATAATTACAGATATTGAAGGATCAGTTAACAATATTAAAGGTATAGAAAAAATTGAAATAATGGAAAAAAATGATAATAATTTTATTGGGTTAAAATGGAAAGAAACCCGCACCATGTTTGGGCAGACAGCTACAGAAGTGATGTGGATTACTGATTCAAAAGAAAATGAATACTACACAACCAGGGCAGAGAGCCATGGGGCAATTTACAAAACAGAACTTCGTTTAACAAAGGATGGAGAATCTACTAATCTAACAATGAATTTTGGTGCAGAGTTTGTAACAATCAAAGCAAAGCTTATGTCTTTTATGGGACTTCTGTTTATAAGTGCAACAAAAAAAGCACTAAAAAAAGATCTTAATGATATTAAAACTGCAGTTGAAGCAAAATAAAACCCTCTTTTTATTATAAACTTTTTACCAGTCCTTAAAAAGGAATACTTACGCCCAGAGAAGCATACCTGCAACAATCAGGACCTGGGCAGCTATGTATGTCGACATTACTATGGTCTGGGAATGAGCCACTTTATGAATCATTGAAAAGATTAAAATAATATCACTTATAATAAACAGTAAAACTCCAGCAAGTGTTAATCCCGGGAGTATTCCGGAAATATAAACGAGTCGGTAATAGGCACAAAAGCCCATAACTCCAAGAACCAGAAAATAAATACCTACAGGAAAGTATAAGGAGGTTCCCTCCATTTTTATTTTCATCATTAATACAATTATCATCCCGGAAAACAGTAGGACACCTGCAAAAAGTTCAACAGAGAGGGACGGAGGAAAAGGTAAAGGGAAAGGCACACCCTGGAGAAAAGCCAGTGCATAGAGAATATGTCCCAGAAAGAAAAAACCAAATCCTGTATAACTTGTTTTTTTTGATTCCGAAAGAAGAAACAAATCCCCAATCCAGCCTGTAAAAAGACCAGCAAGAAGATAGCCGGCAATTTCACCGGATTGAAGCAGGTAGAGTACAATGATAAATGGAACTAAAAGAGGTTTGGTAAACCACCTTAGTTTCTGCAGTTTTTTTCCGGCAAGAACAACTTCAACAGCGGCAACAGTAAAGAAAATCAGGGTCAGCATACTCAAAGCAATATAATAACCAGTCATATCTTTATTCCTTTTGTTTAAATTATAAACTAATAACCTCCTATATAAAGTATATGACTAATTTATCTGTCAGGAAACAAAATCATTTTAATAATTAAACAATAATTTCTCCTTTATGTCGAACAACCCCATATATTACCCAAACCTGGCTGCAAATAGAATGAATATTCATTCTATTAGCAGTCAAAAAATAATTATGGATTCCCTAGACTAAATCGTTTAAAGAAATCCCATATAAGATCTTCACCTATAACTGCATCTGATCTTGGATTGGCTGCCTCGGGACCAACACCCGGTTCCATCATACCAGGCCAGGTATGTCCCATATCATGGATTCTCCAGTCCTGGAATTCACTGCCACTGGAGTTTTTATAGAGATGTGCGGTTACACGTTCATCATCCCTGATAATTTCAAACTCCGGTGATGCACCGATCGCTTTTATCCAGATATCAATCTGGTCCTGCCATGGCTCCTGCCAGGTACTGCTGCCAAGGAATTTTGGAAAAGGTGTTCCAAAAAAATCCATATAACCACCTTCAAAACTACCTATTTTTCTGTCATCGTAATCACCTACAATACTTATAAAAGGAACTGCACGTTCAAGAACTGCATCTTCTGGCATCCTATGTGCCCCTACTACAGAGGCAACAGCTGCAAGTCGATCACTAAGTTCTTCAGCCAGACGCCAGGCCATCATTCCGCCATTTGAAATTCCACTTACATAGACCCTGTTTAGATCTATAGAATAGTCTGAATCCAACTGGTCAATTAAACCATCAATAAAACCGACATCATCCCCGGTTGCTATGGAAATCCAGCGGTCATCCCATGCTGTGGGATTACCCCATTTATCAATATCATCCGGTCCATAAGTTTCTATTGGTATCTGACCCTCATACATCATCATACCGCTTGCAGGTGCATCATTATTGGGACGTGAACCCAGGGGATATACAACAAGAAAGTTTTCCTGTTCTGCCTTTATCTGCCAGTTATGCTGACTTTGATACTGGATAATATCCTCAACACTTAGAGCTCCCCCATGAAGATGCATTACAACAGGAAATGATGTACTCCCATCATAACTCCAGGGTACATAAACAGTGTATTTCCTTATACGACCATCCACTGCTGTCATCTCAAAGCTGTGAAAGCCCTGAATATCATGATCATAGACGGATATACTTTCTTCCATTGCAGACTTATTTACAGTACTGCAGCTTGATAAAATAATTGAAACTGTCAGCATGGCTGTCAGAACAATTAGTAAATTCTTTTTTTTCATAATTCATTCCTCTTTAATTTTTCAGTAAAAAAACGTGCCAGCTCATCTGCGGCTTCGTCGATATATTCTTCAACATAATACATACCAATATGAGTTGCCTCATCTATCCAATAAAGTTTTCTTGGTTCATTTGAGTTATCATAGGCATTCTGACTCATTGGTGCTGTAACTGCCTCTGTTCCGGCAATATAGAGAACCGGTGTCGGGCTTATAGATGACACAGCACTTGGAATATCAAAGGCCGCCTGATTACAAAAGGCTGCCAAATCTATGTTTGGACTCCAGTCAGGATAATCATCTTCATTGGCAACATAAAAATCCCATGCTTCCTGATTAAATTTAGATTGTTTTGGATTGCGGTCTGAAATCTCCGGTCGCTCTTCCGGAAACAACCTCATATATGTAGGCTCACCTGTTTGGTCATATTTTTGTTTTGCATCACTGGCAATTGATAAAATGACCTCTCCGCCTGATGCCTCAATAATTGCTTTCAAACTTAGAGTCCCGCTAACTGTGGCTACAGCGTTTATTCGCCTCTCTCCTGCACTTATTTGAACAAGAGCCGCTGCTCCTCCACAGATACCTACAGCTCCGATATTATCTTTATCAACCTGTTCCAATGAACGAATAAAACTTACTGCACTTCTAATATCTTCCGATTTTAGAAATATATCCTCACCATAACGCAGGTCTCCGTCACTTTCTCCATACCCCCTATGATCAAAGGCAAGTGTAATAAAACCTCTTTCTGCAAGTTCAAGGGCATAAGTTCCACCAACCTGTTCCTTAACACTGGTTGCAGGACCAACTAAAACAATCCCCGGTAATCTATCTCCCATAATATAAGTCTCAGGAATAAATAAATTTCCAACTATTTTAGTTCCCTGACTTTTGAATTCAACTTTTTCTATTTTGACACCATTTACCTGTGCACTCACTAAAAACACTAGACCCATTAGTAATACAGCCAATATAAATGTAAATTTTATCGTTTTCATATTATCCCCCTATATTTTATAATCTAAATAAAGAAACCAGCTATATATTTTGCTACATCCAAACCTATATTTTTAAATACTTGCGGTTTTAGTTTTTGTTCAAAAAACTCATCAAGCTTTTTACTTGCCTGTGAAATTTGCTCTTCATTATGATACAGGCTGACATGAGTAGCTCCGTCTATCCAGTACAGTTCTTTATCATCCTGAGCATTATCATATGCTGTTTGAGTCAGATCTGCCGTCATAGCTTTAGTTCCTGCAATAAACAATACAGGTTTGGATAATGACGATATTACGTTTTTAATATCCAGTGCGGCAAAAAGTGCATAAGAAGAAATATCTGCCTGATTTTTCCAGGTAGGATATTTTTCCTGATTGCCTACATAATATTCATAGGCCTCATTGGCAAATATATTTGTTTCATCTGACGGATTACTTATAACAGGAAAATAAGTAACTTCCCCTGTGTCATCATATTTCTGCCTTGCATCACCTGCCATTGCAAGGATGGCATCTCCTCCTGAAACAGCAATCAATCCCTTAAAACTTAATGTTCCACTTATTGTTGCAACTGCTTTAATTCTTGTATCCCCAACAGCAGTTTGTACAAGATAACCGGCTCCGGCACAAATACCCACAGCTCCAATTTTATTTTCATTAACCTGCTCCAATGAACGGATAAAACTTACAGCGCTTTTGATATCTTCAGATTTCATATAAAGATTTTCTGTTGACCTGGGCTCCCCATCGCTTTCACCATAAGTACGATGATCAAAGGCAAGTGTTATATATCCACTTTCTGCC
>DAOVSY010000010.1 GCA_030633365.1 Spirochaetaceae bacterium
GGGCATCCAATAACGGTGATCGTTTTGTAAGAAATATTTTTCTTGAGGTTGCAGGATATATTGGGTCTAAATTAGTTGATATAGCAAACATCTTAAATCCGGAATCTATAATATTAAGAGGCAGTATTATTGATGGGAATTCGTTTCTTTACGAAAATATCAAAAGAATAATTGAAACTAAAAGTTTATCTGTTCTTGCAGATACAATAGAAATTGTTTATACAGATGAAAGTTCTGATATTAGAATTCCTGGTGTAAGTTCCTATATTCTTATGAATTATTTTAGGGGATAGAATACAAATGTTTTCTATAGGAGATCAATTCCTACACTGGCATAGTATTCTTCCCCCGGCCCAAGAATCAATAATTCATCACTATTAAACGAATTGGGTTTTGAGCTAATTGGTTCAATTGCTATTGATGTTTTTTCCGGCGGTATAAACAGCTGAGTATAAGCAAAGTTTTCCTGTTGTATTTTAATACTGTATTTCTTGTTATTAAGAATAGTTATTCCATCAGCAGGAACTTTAAATGAATGATCAAGAAATAAATCAGAAAAAGAGCTTACCTTCGAAAAATCGAATTTGCTGCCTGATAATGGAACACCATCTCCAACTGAAAGAAAGTTTTTATCAATATCAAAATAATATGGATATTTAGCTTGTAATGTTGATGTAGGATCAGTTTTAAAATAAGAATGCCATCCTAAAGCATAGGGGGCTGGTATTGTATCCTCATTTATTACAGTAAAATATATTTTAACTCCACTATTATGAAGTTTAATTTCTGTTTTTAAAGATATATCAAAAGGATAACCTTGTATTTGATCTTTTCCTGTACGCCAATAAAACACTACTTCTGTTTCTGTATGTTTTAATATAGAAACTTCCTTGTTGTACATAAACCCATGAATTGCACTTTCATCTTCACTGCAGTTTATCACTAACTGATAATCATTCCCTTCATATGTATATTTCCCATCCGGTATACGGTCGTTAAAGGGAAATAAAAATCTTCCCCTGAATAGAGGATTATCCAGTAATTCTTCTTCTTTATCATTTTCCAGAATTTGATGTAAATCAGGACCCAGGGTTAGGGAAACTACTGTTCCACCAAAAGTAGGAGAAAGTACAAGGCTTTCTTTTGTTTTGTGGTTTATCAGTTTTATAAAGGAAATCTTTTTTTTTAATAAGTTATTCATAAAATTATTAACAGCTAAGTAAAAAGAGCTGTTGCTCCTTTGTATTTTACAAAATTCTCCATATCTGTATCAGTAATTCCCCTTGTGAAATCAGATGCAGCCTTCATGATAAGTGGAAGCAGATGGATGTCTGCGGCTGTATTGATAAATATCTGTTCATTTCCTAACGCCCAGTGAATAGCAGTTATTATATCCTCCTCTTTGGAAAACGGATCATACCAGGTAGAAAAATTATTTTGGTTATTTTCTGTTTTTGGTCCCTTTGCAAGAGTTTTAATAGCCTGCAGAGCAATTCCTTTGCTCAGGCATAAAGAAGCAAGTTTTTCAAATCCCCTGCGGTACTCAATGTTTTGTATCATAGGATAGTTGTAAGGGAGAAGGACTGAATCAAAAGGATACTTAGCAAGACTTTTTAGATGCATCCAGGGAGCTGATATCCCATGTCCGGAAACACCTAAAAATCGAACAAGTCCCTTTTCTTTGGCTTCAATAAAAGCCTTCAATGCTCCATTTTCTGACATTGCTGTATCCCAGTCTTTCTGATCAACAAGAAGGTGCATCTGCCAGAGATCAATTGAATCAACTTTAAGTCTATCCAATGAACGGAACAGTTCCTCTTTAGCTCCAAGGTAAGTTCTCTCTTCAGTTTTTGTTGCAAGAAATACTTTACTCCTGTTTTGTTTCAGCCATGGCCCTAATCGGATTTCAGAATCCCCATAGCTTGCAGCTGTATCAATGTGGTTGACTCCATATTTTTCAAGGAGGTCCATTGTACGATCCGCCTCTTCCTGAGTTACTGTAAAAAATGCGGCCGCTCCAAAAAGGGTTCTTGTACTCATATGTCCTGTTGATCCGAATTGTTTTTTTTCTATCATTTGGATAACTCCTTCAATTATAATGATACTGTAATTTTAAATTTTTTTCAAAGGGAATGAATATTTTTACGATGTATTTTTCTAAAGCGACTTTACAGAGGGATAATATATGATACACTTGTATGAAATGACTGAGATGAAAAAGCTTGATATCCCTGAATTTAAATTTACGACTCTCTGGCCCGATCTGAGTGAAGTTTCCTATGTCATTGAAAAACATGGAACAGAGACTGATATCAGTGTAGTGAACTGGCAGAATTATGGTTATAGGCCTGAGGTTATTATTTTCAGTGGATATACAAACAATGAAATTCTATTAAAGTACAGGGTTGAAGAACAGTATGTTCTTGGCAGAAATACCTGCATAAATTCTCCTGTTTATAAAGACAGTTGTGTTGAGTTTTTTATCTCCAGTGGTAATGGGTTTTATTATAATTTCGAGTTCAACTGCATAGGGACCTCTTATGCCGGCTATGGAGAACAGAGAGAAGGCCGTGTATTGATTGAAAAGGAAATAGTATCAACAATAAGAACATATTCAACCTTAGGAGATAAACAAATTAATACCAGGGAAATAGATGAACCCTGGGAACTTACTATTGCGATTCCATTCAGCCTTTTCAAAGAAAAGGAGTTCCTGACACCCCGGGAATTTCCTTTTAAAGCAAATTTTTATAAATGCGGAGATAATCTTCCTATTCCCCATTATCTCACCTGGAATCCTGTAGGTGTAGATACTCCGGATTTCCACAGACCGGAATTCTTTGGAGATGTAATTTTTTTATAAGTATGGAAATTGTAACTTTACAGTAAGAGGTAAATAAGATGAATGGACGTGAACGGATAGCTCTGGCTATGGGACATAAAATACCTGACCGTGTACCAGTAATGTGCCAGCTTGCTCTGGGGCATTATTTTCTCAATACAGATATAGATCCCCATAAAATCTGGTTCACAAGCGAGGGGTTTGCAGATGCTCTTATACAATTGCAGAGGCGATACCGTTTTGACGGTGTACTGGTAAATCTTTGGGGAATGCCTTCAAATATACTGGATGAAGTAGTTTCCATACAGAAGTCTGACAGTGAAGAATTATTAACCTGGAAAAATGGAGAACTCACCTGTATTCCGGTTGATGATAATGCACAACATTATCTGGAAGGAAAGGTTTTACTTAACCGTGCAGATTTTGAAACAATTGATCTTGATAATCTTGATGGGATAAATAAAATTAAAGGATACTTCTGGAATATCTATCATCTGCCTTATATTCCTGAACTTGTCGGAGATTTCCTTCCTGGAGAAATTCCTGATTATTTTTTTAAATCAATTGATACTGTAAAATTCGGGGTTGGTAATGAGGTATCGGTTCACGGTGAGATCTACTCCCCTTTTACACATTTTATTGAGCTTTTCGGTTACGAAAATGCACTTATGAGTTTGTTAACAGATCCTGATCGTACACATATTATTCTTAAATACTTAACTAATGTAGTAGTATCCCATGCTCTGGCAACAGGGAATCATGGAGTGGATGCTGTTCTAATCTCGTCTGCATTTGCAGGAGGACCATTTCTATCCCGGAATATGTACAGGGAATTTGTTCTTCCTTATGAAAAAATAGTTACCGATGCAGTAAAGAAAACAGGAACACCTGTATATACACATACATGCGGACAAATTGGAGATCGACTGGATCTAATGGTGCAAACAGGTACTATGGGCATTGATACTTTGGATCCTCCTCCATTGGGAAACACAGACCTTGCAACTGCATTAGAGGAACTGGATGGACGTGTTTTTGTAAAGGGAAATATGAATCCTGTTGAGTTATTGGGTTTTAAAACAGAAGAAGAAGTTCTTGCCCATGCAGCAAACCGGATTACTATTGGAAAACCAAAAGGAGGCTATATTCTAAGTACAGCCTGCTCTGTAGCACCAAGAACAGAACCATGGAAACTGGAACTGTTTACTCCTCTTTCAAAGAAGCTTGGAGTTTATTGATTCATGGTTTTCCCGGCTTAATACACATCTTTTATTCGATTTAACCATCCTGACAGGGGATCGTTCAATTTTTGCATTTCCTTTAAAAGCAGATCTATAAGCTCTTTTTTTGTCTCACTGTATTGCGGATTGGAAATCTGGTTTGTCATTTCATAGGGATCTTTTTGCAGATCGTAGAGCTCACCAATTGTTGGACTGTTGAATATAAATTTGTGTCTGTGAGTTCTGATCATCCTCTGGTTGAACTCAGTAAAATGAGCGGTAAACTGGCCATAAACATAATCTCTGTCAGTTGCTTCCTGTTCACCTTTAATTATGGGAAGAAGGCTTTTTGCCTGATCCAGAGTTGGGGATATCTCTTCTGCGGCTTCAATGGCAGTAGGAAACAGGTCATGTAAATATACAAACTCATTACAGATTGCATCCCTGCTCCTTGCTCCAGCTTGTTTAATTATCATGGGAATTTTATATGATGTATCATACATAAATTCCCCCTTTTCTATGAGTCTGTTTGAACCCATAGCATCTCCATGATCTGCTGTAAACACAATTAAAGAGTTTTCATAGAGGCCATTTTCTTTTAAATAATTAATATACCGACCAATGTTTTTATCAATCAGGGTAATATATCCATAATACCTTGCAATAATTTTCTGCCATTCCTCCCAGGGCAGTTCATTAACTCCCCACATTTGGGAAACATGTTTCTGGTGAACAGGTTTATTTTCAAAGCTTTCATTAAAAGCAGGGTCCATTGGAATATCCAATGGATTATACATTGAGTAATAGGGTTCAGGAACCATACAGGGCGTATGAGGTCCCCAGAAATTAAGCCAGAGAAAAAAAGGATTGCCAGTTGAAACAGCATCAGCAGTATAGGATATTGCTTCCTCTGCCAGATAAGAGGGTATAGTCGCTTCTTCAGGACAGTTGAGTTTTGCCCGTAACTCCTGGGCACGGAGATTCGGATTATTTCCAAGAAATTGTTCGCTTACCTCCGGTACATCAAATCCTTGTTTGAAGATCCAGTCTCTGTATTCATTTTCCTTACCCGGACCCTGATCAAAAATAAGGTTCTTGTAAAATCCCGAACCGGGAAACCCGTAGTGTGCAAAATTATGACCTTTGAATCCATAATCCCGGGGAAGTTTTGTTTCTGCAATATGCCACTTGCCGAGATATATTTTCTCATAACCCTTAAGAAAATCAGTTAATACAGGAAGATCAGGGAGGGGATCAGCTTTTACTCTATTAATATTATTATCTTCCGCATTTCTTGTTACTCCGTGGGATGTTGGAATAAGTCCTGTAAAAACAGATGTTCTTGCTGGTCCGCACAGGGCTGTCGGGGTGAAGGCATTGGAAAAAAGAATCCCGTCATCTCTTAAGCTGTCTATATTTGGAGTTTTTACAATAGTATTACCGTAGGCACCGAGCATATCTAATCGCTGCTGATCCACCATAATGTATATTATATTTGTTTTATTCGGCATTTTATTTCCTTCTATTATATTATACCAGGTTGATTTTATTATAGTTTCAATTTCACAGATGAGGAATACTCGGTTGGCGTCATTCCTATATATCTTTTAAAAATTTTTGAAAAGTAGTGAAGTGATGAATAGTTTAAAGCTGAAGAAATTTGAGTAAATGTGTAATCTCCCTCTCTAATAAGTTCTTTTGCCCTTTCAAGTTTTGTTATTTTGTAATACTCCATAACACTTCTTCCGGTTTTCTCCTTAAAAACATTCTCAATATAGGTACAGCTGAAGCCTGTTGTTCTGCAGACAGTCTCAAGATTCGGCATATTGATTAAATTATTCTCAAAATACTCAACAACTCTATCAAAAGCATCTTTTCTTGTTTTTTCTTTCAGTGGAGAGGCTGGTTCGGTTGAAATACCTATGTGCATTTCTCTACGCACCAGTCCAATCAATATCTGTTCCAGATATATTTTAATAAGCTGCTCGGTGGCAAAAACCTGTTTTCCCTTCCTTTTAAGAGACAGGAGCCATGGGTTATTTAATGGAGAAGAAAAAGCATTCCCTGCTTCATGGAGTATTCTTGCAAGAAGGTTTTTTTCTTCATTGCCTATGCGAAGTATTTTATCATTAAACCATTTCATAGCAGGACTGTTACAGGAAAATGACATAATTATAAGATTAGGTGCTATACGGCCATTGGCTCTAAGTCTGTGGAATTCGTTAGGTTTATGAAAAATAATATCACCTTTTATAAGATTATGATTTTTATCTTCTGCAATTGCATTTATTGCACCCTTATCTACATATACAAATTCCCAGAAATCATGCTTTTCACCTTCAAAGCTAAAATCTTTTACGTATTCAAAATAGTGGATAGAGAAAATCTTGTTAATTTCTAATTCATGCTTTGGGATACGTCCAATATAATCCATTCTCTTTATTCTACTATGATATTGTGTATAAATAAACAAATAAAATATCGAAACAAACAAATCTTTCTCAGTTATACAGTGCTAAAATAGTTTCAGTTAATATTAAATGCGTGTGTTACACGTAGATAAAAACATTTTTCTATATGAAAAGGGAGAAAGAGATGAAGAAAAGTTTTATTGTCTTTGCACTTATTCTAATTTTAAGTGTAAGTTCCACCTTATTGTTTGCAGGTGGTGAAAAAGAGGGCGGAGCTGAAAAAAGTAAAGTTACTTTCTGGCTGGCTGATTATGAAGGTATTGATCATGATTTTGTAAATGAGATTTCAGCAGCATTTGAAGCTGAAAATCCTCAATATGATATGGATCTGGTAATTGTTGACTGGAATGCACTGCATGATAAATTAACAACATCATTAGCTGCAGGCAATCCTCCGGATGCATCTGTAATAGGTACCAGATGGCTTCTGGAATTAATCGATCTTGATGCAGTAGCTGCACCTGGCGATTATCTCGCAAAATCCACATTTGATAATATTGCTCCTGGTGCTATGGAAGCTATTGTTGATGGTGAACTTATGGGTGTACCTTTTGCTGCAGGTTCAAGATTTATGGCTATGAATAAATCTCTTGCTTCAAAAGTTCCTTCCACAATGGAAGAACTTAGAGATTATGCACTTGAAGCATCGAAAGATGGAAACTATGGCCTTATAATGCCTGGTGGAAAGCACAGTGAACTTAGTGATTTTGTTTATTACTTCTATGCTGCAGGGGGCGATTTTTTTGATGCAAGCGGTAAATGTACAGTTAACTCTGCTGCCGGTGTGAAAGCTATGGAATTCATGATGAAATTAGCAAATGATGACAAGGTAGTTCAGGATGGTTATATGTCTCAAGATAGAAAACAGTCCCATCCTGTTTTTATGGCTGGTAAAGCTGCTTATGTTATGATAGGTGCCTGGGCCGATACTGAATACAATAAAATGAATGCAGACTGGGATATCGAATATATGCAGATACCTCCTTTTGCCGGAAATAAACCAGCTCCTCTTATCGTTACAGATTCCATCGCTCTTTATGCTGATGGTAAGAATTTAGAAGGTATCGGAAAGTTTTTAGATTTTTTATATAAGGATGAATGGAAAGCTCCTCTTGATAAGCAAATGGGATTTCCTCCTGTAACTATCAGTGCTGCAAAACGTCCTGAATTCCAAACACCTATGTATAAGGCTATGGGAGATGCAAATCTGGTTGCAAAGGGATGGCCTCTTGTAACTGGTTGGGTTGAATCCGCAAGTATTATCAGTGACGCAAATCAGAAAGCACTTCTTGGTCAGATGAGTGCAAAAGAAGCTCTCGACTGGGCAGCTGCAGAAGTTGATAAGATCAGAGCAGAATAATTACAGAATTATAGCTATAATCTTAAGGGGGAGAAGAGGGAACTTTTCTCCCCCGCATTTTCTTAAATAATTAAATGGAGTGTTTTCATGGGAGATGCTATTCTAAAAAAATACAGGTGGAGAATGGATGGCGAGACAAAGCTTGCTTATGCTCTTCTTCTTCCTGCAGTTCTGCTTATGGTCATTTTTATGGTCTATCCAATTTTCTATGTATTCGTAATTTCTTTATTTAAAACCGATAAACTTTCCCGGATAAAGAATTTTGACGGTTTAAATATGTATAAAACTCTCTTAACAACGAAAGAAACCTGGGTTATCATAGGACGGTCTCTTCTTTGGACAATTATAGCAGTTACCACAAAAACATTTTTTGGTATACTTATATCTGTTTTGTTGAATGTTAAATATACCGGACGTAAAATTGCCAGATTACTATTTATAATTCCCTGGGCCAGTTCAATTCCTATTAGTGTAATGCTTTGGCGATGGGTACTTCACAATGAATTTGGACTGTTGAACCATACCTTGAAAGTTACCGGAATTATGAGCAATCCTCCAGTTTGGCTTGGGCAAATAGGAACCGCGTTTATGTCCTGTCTTTGGGTTGATATCTGGATTGGAATTCCTTTTATGGCTCTCGTTTTTCTGGCAGCTATGCAGGCCGTCCCTCAGACTCTCTACGAAGCTGCTGAAATTGACGGAGCAACCAGAATGCAGCGCTTTCGATTTATTACTCTGCCTGGAATAAAAGCAATACTCCTGATTGCAACGCTTCTCTCCAGTCTGTGGACTTTTAATGACTTTAATTCAGTTTATATTCTTACAAATGGAGGGCCGGCAGGGTCTACCAATATTCTGATTACTTATGTCTATATGAACAGTTTTGAATGGCTTAAATGGCAAAAGGCCTCTGCTTTGTCAATATTTACTTTTATAATTCTTTCCACAGTAAGTATTCTGTATTCGAGAATATATTTTAAAAGAGAGGAGATGTAGTCATGGAACTGAACAAAAGTACTCTCTCAATTATGACTAAAACAATTGCAATTATTTCTACTTTGTTTTTACTGGGCATTATGCTTTTCCCCTTTTTTGTGATGGTGGTTTCCATGTTTAAATCCACATCGGAAATTTATCATACCCCTCCTTATTGGCTTCCCAAAATTCCAACCGTCAAAAACTTTATTAAGGTATGGGAAACGATCCCTCTGGCAGGGTTCTTTACAAGCTCTCTAATTATTGCATTGGGAACAGTTATTCTTAATACAGTAATTAGTGTTCCTGCCGGTTATGCTGTTGCACGATTACATTTTCGGGGCAAAAAATTTATACTTTTTGCACTTCTTGTAACTCAGATGTTTTCACCTGTTGTGGTTGTAATAAGCCTTTTTAAAATAGTAATAAAAATTAATCTTATTGATACCTATTTTAGTGTAATTATTGCAAATGCTGTATTTACAACCCCTTTTGTGATCTGGATGCTGAACGGTTATTTTTCAGGAATACCCAAGGGAATAGAGGATGCAGCACGAATAGATGGATGTACAAGAGTTGGGGCTTTATGGAGGGTAATACTCCCAATCGCTGCTCCTGGCCTGGTTACAACAATAATTTATACCTTCATATATGGGTGGAATGATTTTATTTTTTCATTAACATTTCTTCAGACAGGAGATAAATACCCTTTAACTATTGGATTGTATCAGTTTGTAGGGCGTTTTGCTGTTCAATGGGAACAGTTGTTGGCAGCTGCCTTTATGGCAATACTGCCTGTTCTTATACTCTTTTTTCTTGTGGAGAAGCAGCTGGTATCCGGACTTGCAGGTGGAGCTGTTAAAGAATAATAATTGGTTCGAGGAGTGCACTGTGGGAAAAAAAGTTAGGGTCGGTATTATAGGTCTGGGATTTATGGGAACAACTCATTTTCAGATACACAGGCAACTTGGTAAATCAGAGATTGTTGCTGTTGCAGATGTGGACAAGAATAAAATCAGAGGAGACTGGACTTCCGTGGTAGGCAATATTGGTGATATGGATTACTCAAAACCTGTGGATATGAGTAATATTACAGCTTACAGTAATGCAATGGAGCTAATATCTAATCCTGATATTGAAATGGTTGATATATGTCTCCCTACATATTTACATGAAAAATATGCTATAGCTGCATTGAAAGCAGGTAAGCATGTCTTTTGTGAAAAACCAATAGGAAGAACCCTCCAGGAAGCAAAAAGTATAACAAAAGAAGCTAAAAAAAGTAATAAGTTTTTTACTAATGGTTTATGTGTACGCTATTGGCCGGAATATAGGCATGCTTATGAGCTTTACAGTTCTGGTAAACTTGGCAAAGTAATAAGTGCGGTTTTTAAAAGAGTCTCTCCCAGTATCCATGGCAACTCATGGGAAAATTGGTTTATGAAATCGAAACTTAGTGGAGGGGCCTTACTGGATCTTCATCTGCATGATACTGATCTTGTCAGGTATTTTTTTGGACGACCCCTTGCAGTTACTTCTTTTGGAGTTACAGGGTTTAGATCTGATAATGGTATTGACCATGTAGCTACAAACTATGACTTTGGAGATGGAACTTTAATTATGTCTGAAGGGGGATGGGATCCTGCAAAGACAACACCCTTTGAAATGAGTTTTCAAATAGTTTGTGAAAAAGGAACCATCAGACTTTCAGAAACTGGATATAAAGTATTGTATGAAGATGGACAAGTTGAAGAACCAAAACCAGCTTTGAAAGATCTTCCTACAGGATGGCATGTAGAGATAGATTATTTTCTCTCTTCGATACTAAACGGAACTCAGCCAGATAAGTATTTGAGTACTTCCGAAATGAGTGATTCTATAGCAATTATTGAAGCTGAAGAAAAATCAATTTTAAAAAATAGCAAGGTAATAATAGAATATTGAATCTGGAGAAATTAGTATGGAATATTTTAAAGCAATAAATTATTGGGTCCTTGGTGGTTTCGAAGGTAAAAAAACTGCATATAAGGCAATAGATGATGCCAGCCAAATGGGGTTGGATGGTATTGAATTAACTTTTGGCGATTGTTTAATGGAAGATATCACTAAGAATGAATGTGGGAATATTTTAAAATATGCAGAAGAAAAAGGGATTGGCTTAAAAACACTTGCTGCAGGTTTTTACTGGGCTTGTTCTCTAGGTTCTGATAATCCGGAAGAACGGGAAAAAGCAATTGTATTTTCAGAGAAATATATTAAAGTCGCATCCTGGCTAAATATTGACAGGATATTAGTAATTCCAGGTGCTGTTGATGTTGCCTGGGATAAATCGAGACCTATCACTTCTTATAAAAATGTTTGGGATAATGCTACAGATTCTTTAAAAAAAGTTTTGCCTATAGCAGAAAAAAATGGTGTAATAATTTGTCTGGAAAATGTTTGGAATAAATTCCTCCTTTCACCTATGGAGTTCAAGATATTCCTCGATCAATTTAATTCTGATTATATTGGTATTTATTTTGATATTGGGAATGTATTGTTAAATGGTTATCCGGAACACTGGATAGAAATTTTAAAGGACAGAATTAAAGCAATACACTTTAAGAATTTCAAAAGAGAAGATTGTGGTGGGACTCTTCATGGATTTGGTGATGATATTCTGGATGGTGATGTTAATTACAATAATATTCTAGAGGAACTTAAAAAAATAAATTATTCAGGACCAATTACTGCAGAGATGATACCTTTTTCCAGATTACCCGATCTAATACTTCCAGATATGGATTTGGCAAAAAAAACAGCAAAGTCTTTAATTCAACTATTACAATAGCTGCAAGTATGGAGGATAAAACAAATCTTGCAATAATTGGATATGGTTTTATGGGGGAAATATACAGAAATGCTTGTATAGAACTGTATAGTCAGGAAAAAATTGAAACATACTATAAATATAATTTACCTGGAATATTAAAGGGTTTTAAACTAAAAGCAATAGTAGACACAAAATTTACTAATACAAATTATCTGGAAGCTGATGGCATATGGTACTTTAATTCTATTGAAGAAATGGTAAAGCATGATGATCTTCATATAAATACAGCAGTTGTTTCGACCCCTATAAAGACACATTTTGAAATTGCAAAAAAACTTATTTTATGTAACATATCTCTTCTTATTGAAAAACCTGTCTGTGAAACAGCAAAAGAAGTTAAGGGACTTATTTCGATTTCCAAAAAACATAATGTAAAAATTATGCCTGGTCATGTGGAAAGGTATAATCCTGTAACCCTGGATGCGGCTGAGTCTGTAAAATATAAAATGTATGGAAAGATACTTAGCTACAGTTTTCTTAGAACAAGTTCAAAACCAGAAAGAGTAGAAGACAATTTAATTATTGATAAGCTAATTCATGATCTTGATCTTGTTCAGTGTATTTTTGGAAAATACCGTATATCAGATATTAAATTTAAAAAAGTCGACAATGAAATTATGGAGTGTACTGTTTCTACTATTCATAAAAAAGGATATCAGGGGGAAATAGTTTCGTCCTGGTTGTCGGAAAATAAGACAAGGGAAATAACAATTAAATTTGAACGGGGTTTGTTGAAGGGCGATCTAATTAAGAAAAAAATCAATGTTGATAGGTATATGGAATTATCAAAACAAATTTCAGGATACAAAAATAATCAAATTAAAGATCAATTAGTTGACTTTATTGCTTACAAACACCGGCTGATAAAAACCCTTGTTAATATGAAGGATGCGCTACAGGCTGCTCAGTTAATTGATGAAATAATCAGGAGAGCTGAAAATGAAATTTAAAACAGGTATTTTGCTGGACAGTTTTAGAATGCCTCTCGAAGAATCCCTTGTTGCTGCATCGGAAGCAGAAGTTGACGGGATCCAAATATTTGCTGTTCCTCATTGTATGGCTTCTATCGAACTGGATTATAAAGCTGCAAAATCTTTAAAAAATAAAGTTCAAAATTATGGTCTGGAAATATCAGCTTTATGTGGTGATTTGGGAGGTCATGGATTCGAACTGCAAAATAAGAACCAGGAAAAAATTAAAAAAACATTAGAAATTATTGATTTTGCAAGTGAGTTGGAGACCCGGATTATAACTACACATATTGGGGTTATTTCTGAAAATGATACTATTAAAAACTCTATTATGCAGGAAGCACTTCAGAAAATTTGCAGATATGCAGAAAAAGCTGGAGTTTTTATTGCAATTGAAACTGGTCCGGAAAAATCCGGTCTTTTAAAAAATTTTATTATGGAAACTGGAGAAGCCACTTTAAAAGTAAATTTTGATCCTGCAAATTTGGTAATGGTTCAAGGGGAAAATCCTGCAGAGGCTGTGTTAAATTTAAAAGACTTTATTGTATATACCCATGCTAAAGACGGAAGGATGTTAAAAAAATGTGACCCTGTTAAAATCTATAATGCATTTGCTGAAGGTAATCCTGATAATATAAATATTGATGATTATTTTGTGGAGCTTCCTTTAGGGGTAGGTGATGTAAATTTCCCGGAATATTTGAGCTCTCTGGAAGAGATTGGTTATTCAGGTTATCTGACTATTGAAAGGGAAGCAGGAGCTAATAGAAAAAAAGATATTAAAAAAGGGGCAAGTTTTCTAAAGAACTTATAAATAGTAATAAGTTGAATTTGGATCTTATTATAAATTACAAAGGAGTAATGCAATGAGAAAAAAAAGCATGGTGGCACCTGGATGGTGGGATTATACAACTTTAGATAATGACATTCTTAATGATGCAGCAAAACTTACTGTCGAAAGTCTATTTGGATTATCAAGACCAGGTTTTAAAATATCATATTACGATACCCTGGAAGAGTTTTATCTGGCAGAAGCTCTTGAGTATATTACTTCATGGTCAAAATCTACAGATAATGATCCTGCCGGAATTTGCGGTCCCATAGGCCCTACAGAACAACTTCCTCTGGTTGCCAGACTTGTTAACGACCTGGAGCTTGATATAAGTAGTGGCCACTTTTGGGGAATGGATGAATGGTATGTTGATGGAAAGGCTGTATCCGTTGATCATCCATTAAGTTTTGCAAAAGCGGATATGGACTTATGTTTTTCGAAAATAGACAAAAAACTTAGAATGCCTGAGGAAAATTTACATTTTCTAAGTCATAACAATATAGATGAATATACAGCTTCCTTTGATAAATACAATTGTCTGGTAATGCAAGGCGGTCAGGGTGAAGTTAAGCATTGGGCTTTTAACGATCCTCCAAAAAGAGAAGGCAAATATATAGATAATCCTCCAACCCCGGAAGAATACAGAAAACAGGGAGCAAGAATTGTTGAACTACATCCAATGACGATTATACAAAATGCAAGAACTTCCGGAGGTGGAGTTGTTTCGAATATTCCAGCAAAGGCATTATCAGTAGGTCCTGTAGAGACCTGGAAATCGGGAAAAGTTTCAATATGGCATGCAGGTTCCCATGATAATCCCTTTGGTATGCGACTTACATCATTAATGATCTCAAAAAAAATAGCAGATTCATCTGTTCCTATGTCGCTTCTTGCGGATCATCCTAATGTTCATTTCCATTTTTATCGGGGAGGGATAGGCAGTTGTGAATCAGAGATGCATTAAGCTATATTCGATTAGGAATTAATTTAGGAGGAGACAGTTTAATGAACAATAATTTTCCAATGTGGCCTCAATTTGCAGAGAAGACATTAGTCGATATTCAGGAACCTATCAGAACAGGTCAGGTAAATTACTGGACTGGTAAACGTGGAATGGAGTTCGAAAAAGATTTTGCTGAGTGGGAGGGGGCAGATTATGCTGTTTCCTGCACAAATGGAACTGCTGCTCTTCATATTGCAATTTCCAGTCTGGATATAGGTCCCGGGGATGAAGTTATCGTTCCTTCCTATTCTTTTATTGCTTCATCCTTTGCGATCGTACAAGCCGGGGCCATTCCTGTATTTGCTGATGTAACTGAGGATCACACTATAGATCCTGAAGATATTGAAAGGTTAATTACTCCCCGTACAAAAGGAATTGTGGTTGTTCATCTATATGGTGTTATTGCTGATATGGGGAAAATATTGGAGATAGCAGATAAGAACAGCTTAAAGATAATCGAAGATTGTGCTCAGGCTCTGGGAGGATATTATCTTGATAAACGGGTAGGAACAATCGGAGATGTTGGTTGTTTTAGTTTCTGTCAGAGCAAACATTTTACTACAGGTGGCGAAGGCGGAATGGTTGTTACCAATAATGAAAATCTTGCATGGGAATGTCGTTCATTCCGGGATCATGGTTATGATGTAAAAGAACGTCTTAATCTTCTTGCAATGGAAGAGAAGCTTTCCTATATTCACAAGCGGGTTGGATTTAATTACCGTATGACCGAGATCCAGTCGATAATAGGAATAAATGAGCTGGCCAGATTTGAGAGCTGGAATATAAAAAGACGCATTGAATATGCCGAAATGTATGACAATGTATTATCAAATTTAAAAGGTGTAAAAAGTATTCCTTATAATACAGCTGAGCGAAAAAATGCTTACTGGTGGTATCCAATACTTCTTGACCTTAATGTAATTGATATAGAAGCAGAAGAATTTTGTAATGAACTTGCAGCACGGAATATCCCCTGTTATGGTATTTTATGGCCTGAAGCATATGAGGAGCAGGCATATAAGGAGCAAAATGGGTTTGGTGCAGTTAAGTTTCCTTTTCGTTCAAAAGAGTATGGAGATCCTGATACACTTGACTATACACAGAATTCCTGCCCTGTGGCTCGAGGATTAAGAAAGGAAACAGTTAGCCTTTTTCTTCATCCTACATGGGAGCCTATGCATATTGAACGTTGTATTGAAGGAGTTAAGTCTGTTCTTGAAGATCATTATCTATAATAAAACTAGTTTGAAAAATGGAGGACAGAATAAAAATGGCACATAAAAAAAGAGTATTAGCCATTCACTGCCATCCGGATGATATTGAATTTATGATGGCAGGAACCCTATTTCTGCTTAAGGAAGAAGGATGTGAACTCCATTATATGAATCTTGCCAATGGATGTTATGGTAGCGCTGAATACACCAGAGAAGAAGCTATCCTGGTTCGTAAAAAAGAGGCAGAGAATGCATCTGCTTTTCTTGGAGCAGTATTTCACGATAGTATAGTGGATGATCTTAATGTTTTTTATAACCAGGATCTTATAAAAAAGACTATCGCGCTCATAAGGAAGGTAAAGCCTGATATTTTACTTCTTCCTTCGCCGGAAGAATATATGGAAGACCACATGAATACTTGTAGAATAGGAATTACTGCAGCATTTTGCAGAGGAATGCCCAATTATATTTCTATTCCCCAGATACCTGCTATTTCAACAGAGATAGCAGTCTATCATTCTATGCCATATGGTCTGACTGATGGGCTTCGTCAAAAGATAGTACCTGATTTTTATGTAGATATTGAAAGTGTTGTGGAAAAAAAAATAGAGATGCTTGAATTTCACAAGAGTCAAAAAGAGTGGCTTGATAAAAGTCAGGGCATCGATTCATATTTAACAACAATGCAGAATATGAGTGCTGAGATGGGTAAAAACTCCGGAAAATACAGCTATGCAGAGGGCTGGAGGAGGCATTCTCACCTTGGTTTTTCATCAAATGAGATAATGCCGCTGGAAGAGATTCTCAAGGTTTATATGAGGTAGGTGCTGCAGATTTGCGTCACCTACCTGTATCTCTTGTCACCTGCCGTAAATTTTATCCAACAGCAAACTAATTTCCATTCCCATTTTACCTGTAATTACAGGTTGGTGATCTTCCATAACAGATTGAACAAAATTATCGATCAGGGGTTGGTGGAAATTTTTATGATTAGGGTGGTTCTCTGTACGTGTACCTTTATTAGTTTTTATTACCATCATTCCTTCATCCAGTACAGGTATATGTACAGATCCTTTGCTTCCAAAGATTTCCAGGGTATCCTGTGGTTCAAATGCTCCATGGGAAGATACAAGAACTCCAGTTGCTCCGGATTTGAATATAAAATGAGCTGTAGCCGTATCTTCAACCTCTCTTTTATAAACAATATTATTTAAGAAGCTGACTGTACTCTCAACTGGCCCCATAAGATGTGTGAAGATTTCAATTCTGTGAGATCCCATATCCATCATTGGACCTCCACCTGCAAGCTCCTTCTGTAAAAACCAGTACCTGGGAGCCCCTGGAGGAAGGTTGAAATTTTCAAAGTTATTTGCATGTATATGCACTGTCTGGCCAATTTCACCTGATTCAATTATCTCTTTTATCCTTATAACCGGTGGGAACAGATGTCTGTAATATGCTATTCCCAGCTTTACTCCATTGGCATTGCATACATCGATCATTTTTTTACATTCTGATGCGTTAAGGGCCATTGGTTTTTCACAAAGCACATGTTTTCCTGCCTCTGCCGCAGCGATTGTCTGCTCTGCATGGAGATAAACGGGAGTTGCAACATAAACACTGTTTATATCTTTATCTATTACCAGTTCCTTCCATTTTGCTGTCCATTTTTTAATTCCGAATTCTCTGGCAAAATTTTTTACTTTACTTAAATCTGCGCGGTTTACAGAAACCAAAGTTGATTTTACCCCATTTTGCATAGCAGGGACGACACTTTTACGTGCAATATCACCGCAACCTATTAATCCCTACCTTACTTCGTTCATAAAAATCTTCTCCACATATTTTTATTATACACTAATTTTTTGAAGTGGTAAAATTATGTTCACTGGTTTATACTCGCTGTATGAATACATTAACTAATTTTCTGGATGTTTTTTTTAGTTTTAAGCCTTATGTCATGTTACCTCTCTTTATGCTGATTATAGGTCTGATTGTGCGGATGAAACTTGCTGAAGCTTTTATGTCTGCCTTAAAGCTTGCTGTTGGATTTGCAGGTATTTTTATTGTATTTTCCTATTTTGTTGAGAATATTAAACCTGCAGTAGAGGCCATTATGCTTGTTCGGGGTCTTGATTTTCCTATTTTAGATGTTGGATGGCCTCCTTTAGCTGCTATAACCTGGGGATCACCAATAGCCCCGGTATCTATTCCTCTAATAATTGGAATAAATGTTTTGATGATTGCGACAAATACAACAAAAACTGTTTATATCGATATGTGGAATTTCTGGCACCTGGCCTTAATGGGTGCTTTTGTCTTAAGTGTAACTGACAATTTTTTACTGGGATTGCTGGCGGTCACTCTTATTACTGTCTACAATATTAAAATGGCTGACTGGACAGCACCTCATGTTGAACTTGAAGAGGGATTAACGGGTGTTACCATTTCACCGATTTCGGTAGTAGGTCTTGTTCCTTTTTCCGTAACCATGGATTATCTCTATGACAGAATACCTGGTTTTAAAAAACTTAGTTATAATCCGGAAAAGGGTGATAGTAAGATTGGTCTTTTATCCGAGCCCATGATAATTGGTGTTATTATAGGTGTTCTCCTTGGTTTCGCCGCTGGATATTCTATTAAAATGATTCTTGAACTTAGTATACAGCTTGCAGCTGTTATGTTTCTTCTTCCTAAATGCGGTGAACTTATTGGAGAAGGGATTGGACCTGTTTCAAAAGCTCTGAAGGTCTGGATTCAACAGCGTTTCCCAAAAAAAGAAGAGCTCTATGTAGCAGTAAATTCCGAAATACTTATGAGTAATAAATCTGTAATGATAAGTGGTCTTATTCTTATGCCAATAGCTTTAATTTTAGCGCTTATCTTACCGGGTAATAAGGTTCTTCCTTTAGGGGATCTCCCCAACCTTATCTCTATTATATCTGTAACGGTACTAATAAGCAGAGGTAATGTTATAAGAAGTATTGTTACAGGAATTCCAATTGTAGCAACTTTTTTACTTATTTCCACTCAAATGGCAGGAATGATCACAGAACTATCAGCAGGAACAGGAATTTCATTTGGAGAAAATCAGCAAATAACAGCTTTTACAGATGGGGGAAATCATGTTCGTTTTTATATCCTAAATCTGTTTCAGGGCAACTGGATTGCATTTGCTGTTATTCCTGTAGTTTTATTTATGATGTTTTTAAGTTATAAACGCGCAGTACATACAAGAAATATTTGTAGAAGTAAAAAAGATTAGGAATAAATGAAGTCGATTATTGGTGAATATGGAGATATGACTGATAGTCTTATCAGTGAAAAATCGGGATCTCTCTCTTTTAGAAATTCAGAATACACAGATTTAAATTCCTGGAAAAAGAATGCAGTAAATAAAGTACTTGATATTCTCTCTCTACCGGAAACATTGAAACCTAAAAATTTAAATTTAAAATCTACAAACAAGTATGACTGGGATGGACTTACAGTAGAAGAGCTTGAGTGGCAGCTTTCCTATGGGCCCTCAACGAAAGCTTTGTTTCTTAAACCCTCGAATTGTAATGGTAAGCTTCCTGGAATACTGGCCTTACATGATCATGCCGGAAAAAAATACTGGGGATATGATAAAATTGCCAGAGGAAAAACTGCACCACATTCTTTAATGTCTGACCATCATAAAGAATATTATGATGGTCTTTGCTGGGCAAATGAACTGGCAAAGAAGGGTTTTGGAGTTCTTATTCATGATACATTCCCATTTGCAAGTCGCAGGGTTCATATAAGTGAAGTCTCTGTAAATTCCAGAAGGGGTGCATCAATAAAAGAACCTGTTTCTAATACTGAAATTGAGGCATATAATGACTGGGCTATTACTCATGAACATGATATGGCAAAGTCCCTTTTTTCTGCAGGGACTACATGGCCTGGAGTAACTTTAATGGAAGATCAAATTGCTCTTGATGTTTTATCCTCCAGAAGTGATATTGATAGTGCGCATCTTGGTTGTGGAGGGCTTTCCGGTGGCGGAATGAGGACAGTTTTTCTTGGTGGGTTAGATAATAGAATTAAGTGTGCAGTATGCGCTGGTTTTATGACTACATGGAAAGATTTTTCTCTTTATTCTGCATGGACTCATACCTGGATGGCTTTTGTCCCTGGACTCCCTGGCAAAATTGATTTCCCGGAAATACTGGGACTTCGGGTGCCCTTGCCTATAATGGTTCTAAACAATAATGATGATTCTCTTTACAATTTGGAAGAAATGAGGAATGCAGATAAAATGTTAAAAGAGCTATATGAAAAAGCTGGTGCAGAAGATAAATATCGTTGCTCATTCTATCCGGGAGTACACAAATTTGACAGCAAAATGCAGAAAGAAGCATTCACCTGGTTTAAGAAGTGGCTGGCTTGATTTTTAATTATGAATAAAAGAGAGAATTTACTACGAACAATAAGATTCGAAACTCCTGATTATATTCCAATGGATTTTGTAATAAATGATGCCTGCTGGAATCACTATGATCATAATGTGTTATTCGATCTTATGGAGTCTCATTCCCTGCTTTTTCCGGATTTTCAACGTCCGGAGAGTAATTATAATCCGGATTACCTTGTGACTGCTATTGCGGATAAACCATACACCGACCCCTGGAACTGTGTTTGGAAAACTGCTGTAGATGGAATTACAGGTTCTGTTCATGGGCATCCTTTGGCATCATGGGATAGATTTTCCGGATATAGAGCACCCAATCCATTAGAAACAGATGGTACTTACCCTATAGACTGGAATGTACTGTCTGATGAAATAAAAACAGCAAAGATGGATGGGCAGTTTACTATAGGAGGATTACCCCATGGGCATACCTTTTTGCGGATTCAGGATATTCGAGGTTATGAAAACTTTATTTTTGACATGGTAGATGAAGTACCGGAGATATATAAACTGATAGAGATGGTTGAAGAGTTCAATTTTGTTTACATTAGTAAATGGCTGGATCTTGAACCGGATATGATCAGCTACCCGGAAGATCTTGGGATGCAGGTAGGACCAATGCTTTCACCGAGCCAGTTTAGAAAATTTATCAAACCCAGTTACCAGCGTTTGATGAAACCGGCACGGGATAAAAATATTATTGTTCATATGCACTCTGATGGCGATATCCGTACCCTTGCAGATGATCTGATTGACGGAGGTGTTGAGGTAATTAATCTCCAGGATCTGGTGAACGGTGTTGACTGGATTGCAGATAAATTTGCAGGTAAGGTCTGTGTCGATCTTGATATTGACCGGCAGAATATAACTTTTTCGGGTTCTCCTGAACAAATTGATGTCCTGATACGGGAAGAGGTTGAAAAAATTGGAAGTAAGCAGGGGGGGCTGATGATGATATACGGACTTTATCCCGGGGTGCCTGTGGAGAATATTTCTGCATTAATGGATGCTTTGGAGAGGTATAGTTTTTTTTATAGTAGTTAATCAAATAATTTTATTTAAAAACTATTCGGAATTATCTAGATACTCCACATCGGCCAGATCTCTCAATCTCCCGGAAGAGCGCTTGTTAATAATTAGATCTGCCCTGGAAATAACAGAAATATCAATTCCCTCTATCTTTATTATTTTGCGTCTGGTATAGCAGTCAGCAATACTAATTCCGTCTGCATGATTTATTATATCAATTTGAATGGGGGAGCTTCCCATCCTGAAAACATTACCTTTCTCTTTAAAAATTTTATCTTTCACAGTAGGAGCGCCGAATTCCTGAAGAGCTTTTTGTAGCTGAGCAATGTTGCTATTGTCAACAGCAATTAAAAAATCAATATCTTTGGTAGCTCGTGGATTTCCATAAACACCAATAGCCCATCCGCCGACCAGGAGATATTTA
>DAOVSY010000233.1 GCA_030633365.1 Spirochaetaceae bacterium
GATGTTCTTATAGCCTGGGGATTCGATTACTACAAGGTTGGAAGAGCTACAGGTAGAGTTGTTGCAGATATACTTAATGGAAAATCCACTGAGGAAATGCCCACTGTATTTATGACAGATCCTTCTGATATAAATTTGGTTATAAATGTTGATGTAGCAGAAAAACTTGGAATTACTATTCCTGCAGATTTGCTGGAGATTGCAAGTAAATAATGATTGAAGGAATACTTGTAGAAGGCCTTGTTTACGGGCTTATGGTACTGGGGGTATTTATCACTTTTAGAGTTCTGGACTTTCCTGATCTTACTGTGGATGGTTCTTTTCCCCTGGGTGCCGCAATAATGGCGGTAATGCTTGTAAATAATATTAACCCTTTTATTGCTCTTATAGTAGTTTTTGCCGCCGGTGCTTCTGCCGGCGCAGTTACTGCCATTATTCATAACAAACTGAAGGTTCCTAATCTTTTGGCTGGTATTCTGACTATGACCATGTTGTATTCAATAAATATCAGGATTTTAAGTAACCGGGCTAACCTGCCGCTTTTAAAAACTGAAACTATGATTACTAAGGTAACCTCACTTACTGAAGGGTTTCTTCCTGAGAGTATAGCAATACTGCTTCTTTTTCTTATTATTGTACTGGTTTTTAAAGTATTATTGGATATGTTTTTTCATACTGATCTGGGTTTGACCATGGGAGCCATGGGTGGTAATGAGCAAATGGTTATTACTCAGGGAGTTAATCCTGAACTTTTAAAAATAATAGGATTAGGCCTTTCCAATGGTCTTGTTGCATTATCCGGAGCATTTGCTGCCCAGTATTTAGGCTTTGCAGATGTTAATATGGGGATAGGTATTGTTATTACAGGTCTTGCTTCTGTTATGATTGGTGAGTTTTTATTCCATTCCAGTAAAATTTCCATGCTTACACTTAGAGTTCTTCTTGGTGCTATTCTGTTTAAGGGAATAATGTATGCAGGACGTTTTTATGGTTATTATATAAATATGACACCAAATGATTTAAAACTGATAACAGGAATTCTTATAATTATCTCTCTTATAATATCAAAAGCTAAAAAGAGGGTTAATTAATATGGTAGAAATTAAAGGTGTTACAAAGATTTTTGGTGAGGGCACTGTTAACGAAAATAAAGCTATTGGGAATACAGATCTTAAGGTTGAACCAGGAGATTTTATTACAATAATAGGAAGTAATGGAGCAGGAAAAACTACTCTGTTTAATCTTATTTCAGGGAATATATTTCCAACAACAGGTAAGGTATTAATTAACAATTTAGATGTTACAAAAGTTCCGGAATATAAACGGGCAAAAAATGTAGGCAGAATATTTCAAAATACAACTCTTGGTACTGCAGGTCAAATGACTATAGAAGATAATATGATTATAGCTTTGACTAAGGGTTTTAAGGGTTTAAAAAGAAGTCTTAACAATAAAAAAAGAGAGTTTTTTAAAGAACATCTAAAACATCTGGATATGGGACTGGAAAACCGTCTAAAAGATAATGTTGGATTGCTTTCCGGTGGTCAGCGTCAGGCAATGACTCTCTTAATGATGGTTTTATCAAAACCGGATCTTATTCTTCTTGATGAACATACAGCGGCTCTGGATCCTAAAAATGCCCAAATAATTCTGGATTTAACAGTTAAGTATATAGATGAATATAATCTTACAACTTTGATGATAACCCACAATATGAAGCATGCTATTAAGTATGGGAACAGGCTTCTTATGATGGATAAAGGGGATATTATTCTTGATGTGAAGGGTGAGGAAAAGAAAAATCTTACAGTTGAAATTCTAATTAAGAAGTTTCATAATATTCGAAATAAAGATTTAGAGAATGATGAGATACTTTTATCGTGATATAATGTTTTTATGAAAAAAATATTATTACTGTATTTATTTATTTTTATAATTTTATCCTCTTTATTTTCTCTGGATATTTATAAGGACATAATCCTGCCAGGGCAGTCTCTGGTTGGAACTTCCTATAGGAATGGGGGGACTTCCCCTTCCGGTTTTGACTGCAGTGGTTTTATAACTTATCTCTATAAAAAATATGTTCCAGCGCTTCCAAGAGTATCCCGTAACATGGCAGGTTTTGGAGAACCAGTAAAAAGAGATTCTATTATACCTGGAGATCTTGTTTTTTTTGCCACTGGTTCTTCTTCCGGAATTACCCATGTAGCCGTTTACATCGGACAGAACTCAATTATACATGCCATTTCAAATGGTCCTAACAGGGGAGTTACAATAACCAGTCTGTCTGCCAGGTATTGGCAAAGCAGGTACCATTCCGCTGTCAGAATAGTTGATAACAGTATCTCATCTGTTTCAGGTACTACAAGCTCTACAAATACAGATACTTCCCAGGCTATAAGTTCTGTGTCAAATGTTCAGTTTTCCAGAGGAAAATATTCGGGAGAAGTTTTAGCCGGTGAGCCCGAAGGACAGGGAATTCTTCTTATGAATAATGGTGATAGATATGACGGAACTTTTTCAAAGGGTACTTTTGAAGGTAAAGGAACATATATTTGGGCTGATGGGACCAGTCATACAGGAGAATTTCATAAGGGTAAAATTGTTGATACTTCAGTTACCAGTAATGGTGAAAATTATTTATTGAAAAAAGACAGCCCCTGGGAAACCTGGGATGGAGTAGTGGAAGGAGATTTTAATCTTTGGCTGCAGCAGGATCATGATGCATTTAAGGAGTGGAAAAAAAATAATTGAAGCCTGGTTGCCAACAAGTTGGCTGCTCGGCTATGCATCCTAAGCCTGTTTTTGTATAATCCTTTTGCTGGATTTTTTATGATTTTTTCTTTTTCAAGTTCATGAATTGCATCTTTAATATCATCTATAGTCCAGTTTCCCAGGGATCCAAAACCTCTTAGAGTATGTAATTTTTTTTCATATACATCAGAATATCTGCTTCCAGCAAGAGTTAGGGCTGTTTCTCTTATGGTAAGTTTTCTTTTGTATTTTTTTACAAAATTAATAATTTCATTATATCCTATTCTGAGGGTTTGAATTGTATTATCACAAACATCACAACCAAAACAGTTGTTATATTCTGCTCCCATCAGATTTAAAAGAGATTCTCTCCGGCATTGATTGTTGTTTATAAAGGTTAAAATAAATTCTCTGTATCTTGATTCCAGGATTGTTGGATTTCCTGGATTATCTTTTTGTTTTTTATTAGGGATATCATCTTTTGATATCAACATAATTGCTTTGGATTTCTGAGTGTCTCTCCCAGCTCTGCCTGATTCCTGAAGATATGCTTCTACAGTTAATGATGGTTCCATATGTATAACAGTTCTAACATCTTTTTTATCAATACCCATTCCAAATGCGATTGTAGCCACTAAAATTCCATCTGTGGAAGTATAAAACCAATCCTGTATTTTTGTTTTTTCATCCCGCTCAAGACCAGCATGAAAGAAAAAAATATTTTCTCTGCCAAGTTGTCTCCGCAGCATTTGTGCTGTCAGTTCAGCTCCGGATCTGCTCCTGGAAAATACAAGTACAGGATATTTACAAGCATTATCTGCTGTTGCAGTAAGTAATATCAGTAACTGTCTGTTTTTAGAAATTGTATGGATAACTTGATAGCTAATGTTGGGTCTGTCGGGATTTGCAGAAATTAGTTCCGGTGATTTATCTGGAAAAATAATTTCTTTAACTCTTTTTAAAATAGTTTCTGAAGCTGTTGCTGTAAAAGCTGTAACAACAGGTTTTATTTCATTATCTTCAAATCCACAGGTAAGTTTGTTTAATTCTAAATATACAGGTCTGAAAGTATCTCCCCATTCTGAAACAGTATGGGTTTCATCAATAACAATATGAGAAATTGTTAGTTTTTTTAGTTTTAATAATATATTTGGTTTTAAAATAGATTCAGGATTTGTTAATAGGAATTTGATTGTACCATTCGAAATATCTTTCCAAAGTTTTTCTCTTTCAGCTTTGTTTTGGCCTCCTATCAGTATCCCGGGAGTTATTCCCGCTTCTACTAATCTTCTTGCCTGGTCTGCAATAAGGGAGAGTAGTGGAAATACAACTATTGTAAGCCCGGGAAGAAGAACTGCTGGAAGCATAAAGCACAATGACTTTCCTGCACCTGTTGGGAGAATAACTATCTGGTTTGGTCTTGTATCATAAATTTCATATTTACCTGTTACAGGATTTTTTTCTGGTTTATGTGAAAAGCCCTCTGTACCAGCCGCTTCAAGGATGTTGCTTATGACAAGCCGCTGGTAGGGGAAGAGATAGTCTATGTTGAAATGCTTTTTTGCTATGTTGGTTAAGGGATCACTTACATTCATATTACTTAGTAGAGGGAGAAATTGAATTTTGCTTCAAATTAAAAGATAGAAATATATAACTTGAAGAGAAAAAGCTTATCTATTGTGCTTAGAGTCTCCTAATTGAATCTTTATAATACCAATGATAAGATTCCGGTAACCTTAAGGAGACAAACTTATGAACAAACGTATATTAGGAAATTCGGGATTTAAAATATCAGAAATTGGACTGGGAACATGGCAGCTTGGTGGTGATTTTGGATTCCTGGAAGAGCAAACAGGTTTAGAAATTCTTAATAAAGCAGTTGATAGGGGTATCAATTTCTTTGATACTGCGGATGTTTATGGCGCAGGAAGATCTGAAGAAATTATTGGTCGATTTCTTAAGGAAAGTAAACCTGATATACATGTTGTTACTAAATATGGTCGGGACGGTTCAGTTTATCCAAATAACTATACACCCGAAAGTTTACGAAAATCTGTAGAAGCCTCAATAAAAAGACTTGGTGTGGAAGCACTCGATCTCCTGCAGTTGCACTGTATTCCTCAAAAAATTCTGGAGGAAGGATCAGTTTTTAATTTCTTAAGGAATATTAAAAAAGAAGGACTTATTAAAAACTTTGGTGCCAGTGTAGAAACAATGGAAGAAGCTAAGATATGTATGAAGCAGGATGATTTAACATCTTTGCAAGTTATATTTAATATTTTTCGGCAGAACCCTATTACAGAGATTTTTGAAGAAGCTCAGAATAGTAATATCGGAATTATTGTCAGGCTTCCATTGGCCAGCGGACTTTTAGCTGGTAAGTATACAACAGATACAACTTTTGA
>DAOVSY010000256.1 GCA_030633365.1 Spirochaetaceae bacterium
ACATCTCTTACTTCAAAACCGGCTCTATCACGGGAAAGACCTCCCGGGCCCAAAGCATTAAGTCGTCTTTTATGAGTAAGCTCTGCAAGAGGATTAACCTGATCCATAAACTGAGAAAGCTGACTGGATCCAAAAAACTCTTTTACTGCTGCAACTACAGGCTTAATTGAAATTAAATCCTGTGGTTTTATGGTATCAAGTTCCTTAAGACTCATTCTCTCTTTTGCAATTCTTTCCATTCTGGTAAAAGCAGTCTTCATTTGGTTAGCAAGAAGCTCACCAACAGAACGTATACGTCTATTTCCAAGATGATCTATATCATCAACATTTGATTCTCCAACATAAACCTGTATTAAATATCGCATAGTATTTACAACATCAATACGATCAAGAACATGTGAATTATTTTCTAAATCATAGTCAAATTTCTTATTCAGCTTATAACGACCAACCCTACCCAGATCATAACGTCTGCTTGTAAAAAACATTGAATTAAGATCTTTTTCTGCACTCTCAATTGTAATAGGTTCACCAGGCATAAGTACCGAATAAACAGAAGAAAGAGCATCTTCCCTTGAAGGTTCATCAATTTCAGGATCATCCGGAGTAAATTTAATTTCTTCTCTCTCAAAACAATTCATAATTATCTGGGAATGAAGAGAATCTTCATGATCAAAGTCAATTATTTTAATCTTTTTAACACCTGAATGAATTAATTCATCTACAACATGAGGATGAAGCTTCTCACCAGCTTTATAAAGTTTCTTTTCTTCACCTTCACTTTCCATCACAACAGCTCTTGCAAGAACCTTGCCTACAAGCTCATCTTTTTTCTCTCTTTTATCTACAACTTTAACAGATTTAATCTGAAAAAACAGATCAATAAGCTTTTCCCGGGTATCGTAGCCCAAAGCTCTAAGAAATAAAGTTCCGAGTATTTTCTTTTTACGGTCAATTTTTGCATAAATCAGTTCTTTTTTCTGATCAATTTCAAATTCAAGCCAGGAACCTCTATACGGAATTATTCTGGACGAATAAATTCCTTTATCATGAGAAAAAATAACACCAGGAGATCGGTGAATCTGACTAACTACGACACGTTCTGCACCATTAATTATAAAAGTTCCCCTACTGGTCATTAATGGAACATCACCTACATAAATATTCTTCTGCCTGATTTCTCCTGTTTCCTGAAACACAAGATTAACCTTAGCTTTAATAGGGACCGCATACGACAGACCCTTTTTCTTACACTCTGTCTCGGTTAATTTAATATTTTTAACGTCCAGTTTATATTCAATATATTCAAGCAGCATATCTCCACTTTGACTTTCAATTGGAAAAATACTTTGAAAAACTTCTTCCAAACCCTGAAGAGCAGGCGCCTCACCAGCTACAAGCTTATCCATTTGAAGAAATTTTTCATATGATTTTAACTGTATGTCCACAAGATTCGGAAGATCCATCGTCTCTTCAAATTCTGAACCAAGATATGTCCGCTCAATGGTTTTGCCATTTGTAAGCATTACCACCCTCCCTGAAAATGAAATGTAACAACTGCAGAACCTGCAGTATCAAGTAACATTCAATCTCTATTATTATACAAAATACCACCGGAAAATTTAATTCCGGTGGTTAAACGAGTCAACTAATAAATTTTAAACTAAAACAAATACTATTTAACTTCGACAACTGCACCAGCTTCTTCAAGTTTTGTTTTAAGTTCTGCTGCTTCATCTTTTGAAACACCTTCTTTAAGCACCTTATCTCCAGCTTCAACAAGCTCTTTAGCTTCTTTAAGACCAAGACCGGTAACTGCACGAACAACCTTAATAACAGGAATCTTCTTGCCTTCACCAAAACTTTTAAGAACAACATCAAACTCTGTCTGTTCTTCGACTGCTTCAGCAGGACCTGCTGCTGCACCTGCTGCTGCTACTGCTACTGGAGCAGCGGCTGTAACACCAAACTTTTCTTCCATTGCAGAAATCAGTTCAGAAACCTCTAAAACTGTCATGCTTGCAATTACATCTAAAATTTCTTCTTTTGTAGCCATATTACCTTCTCCTCATTATTTTACAGCGATAGCATGCCACTCGCGAAGACTAACGCTGTTACATTTATTAAAACCAATAATACAATCGGCATTTTTTACTAAAACTAACTATTCACCCTTTTTGTCTGCAACAGCCTGTAATGTTCTTACAAGTTTCTGAGGCACAGCATTAAGAGCATAAACAACATTCTGTAATGGTGCATTTATTGTAGCCATTAACTTGGAAATAAGTTCAAGTCGGGTTGGGAGCTTACTAAACTCAATAATCTGATCCGCATCAAAAACATTGCCGTCAATTATTCCACCCTTAATTACAAGAATACCATCTTTTGCAAAATCCACTAATTCCTTGGCTACAGGCCCCGCTTCATCAGAAACAAGAGCAACAGCTGTTGGACCCACAAGATTGTCGCCAACCTCTGGCCTATTAAGTTGTTTAAGAGCAATTTTTGTAAATCTATTTTTAACAACTTTAAAAATAGCGTCTTTAGCCCTCAATTTACCTCTAAGTTCTGTAATTTTCTCAACAGTAAGACCACGATAATCAGTAAAGATTATATCATTAACTTTTTCAAGATCACCTTTAACTTCATCTATAGCCTTAACTTTGTAGTCCTGTAATTTTACCTGATAATCTGACATAATCTCCTCCTATGCTCCAGCCTGATCAAGGGACTTTAAGTCAACCTTAACACCAGGACCCATTGTTGAAGAAAGAGCAATAGATTTAAAAAAATCACCCTTTGTATCACTTGGCTTTTTCTTCACTATATCTTCAATTATAAGCATTGCATTACTTTTCATCTGACTGACATCCATAGACACCTTACCAACAGCAAAATGAACAACACCTGTTTTATCAGATCTGTATTCTACACGACCCTTTTTAAGTTCAGCTAATGCACCCTTAACATCAAAAGTAACTGTCTGAGTTTTAGGATTAGGCATAAGGCCTCTTCTTCCTAAAATAGGACCAAGCTTACCAACATCCTTCATCATATCCGGTGTTGCAACGGCTACATCAAAATCAAGCCAACCGTCTTTAATTTTTGCAACCAAATCAACATCACCTACATATGCGGCGCCAGCTTCTCTAGCCTCATCAGCTTTTTCGCCTTTAGCAAAAACAAGAACTTTTTTCTCAGCCGAAAACTGAAAAGGAAGAACAAGAGTATCTCTTACAGACTGGCTTTTTTTAAGATACAACTTAACAGACAGCTCTACTGTTTCATCAAATTTAGCAAAAGCAACTTCCTTTACAAGCTCTAAAGCCTTATCAATTGGGAAATAACTTTGTTTTTCATATTTACCGAGTGCTTCGGTGTATTTTTTTCCATGCTTCATACTATTCACCCACCTCAACACCCATGCTACGAGCTGTTCCAGCAATAATTTTCATTGCAGCATCAATATCATTTGCATTAAGATCCTGCATCTTAATCTCTGCAACTTCTTTCAACTTAGCTTTAGAGATAGTAGCTACTTTATCCTTGTGAGGTTCAGCAGAGCCACTGTCTATACCGCAAGCTTTCTTTATAAGAACTGCTGCAGGAGGTGTTTTAGTAATAAAAGTAAATGTTTTATCAGAATAAACTGTTATAACAACCGGTACAGTCATACCCGCTTCAACATTCTTTGTTCTGTCATTAAACTGCTGAACAAATTGAGGCGCGCTTACACCATGAGGACCCAGAGCCGGACCTACCGGCGGTGCCGGGGTAGCTTTCTGAGCAGGAACTTGCAACTTAATAAGTGCAGTAACCTTCTTTTTTGCCATTTTTCTCTCCAATTTCCCGTAGATACACGGCGTGCCGAGTCCCTACAGTTTGTGGTAATTACGTCTGCCATACAGCAGACTCCCAACAATCTTCCAACGGAAGACACCAAAAACCACCTCAAAAGGTGGTGATTTTTCTAAATTTTCTCAACCTGAAGGAAATCAACCTCTACAGGTGTTGCACGACCAAAAATACCAACAACAACCCGAAGCTTACCTTTTTCTCCATTCACATCTTCTATAGTCCCTGTAAAAGTATCAAAGGGACCTTCGATTATCCTTACACTGTCACCCTCAACAAAAGTTTGAGCAACCTTAATATTTTTATCTGATTTAATCTGACCGGTTTTCTGAAGAATACTTCTGGCTTCTTCAGCAGATATAGGCTGAGGCTTTGCTCCACCCATAACACCGACAAATCCGGTAACTCCCTGAATAGTCTTTATACCGGAACAAACTTCTTTCCATCCACGTTCAGGAAGATCCATTTCAATTAATATATATCCAGGAAGGAACTTCTTTGTTGTAATCCTCTTTTTCCCGTCTTTTACTTCAGCAACTTCCTCAGAAGGAACCTTAAGATCAAAGACAGTTTCTGTAAAAGGAGATTTCTCCATCATTATTCGAATAAATTTTTCTATTTTATTTTCATAACCTGAGTACACATGAAGCACATACCAACCCTTAGCCATATTTCCTCCACTCTAACTTAAACACTCTACCAGGAGACGGACAACTAAAAAAGAATGTCCATCCCTTTAAGCAGAAGAAAATCCACAAAACCAAGAACAACAGCAAAAATAAAAGTAGAAACGATAACTACTTTAGTTGAAGAAGCTACATGCTCTCTGCTTGGCCAAACTACTCGTTTAAGCTCAGCATAACTATCTTTAAAAAACTGTATAATTCTTTTCATACTATAATATCCTTAGTCGTTACAAAATAAAATCGCAGGCCAGGTAGGACTCGAACCTACAACATCCGGTTTTGGAGACCGGCGCTCTAGCCATTAGAGCTACTGGCCTGAGAAGGTTTTACTTAATTTTACTTTCTTTATGCAAAGTATGCTTTTTATCCCACTTACAATACTTCATAAGCTCCT
>DAOVSY010000533.1 GCA_030633365.1 Spirochaetaceae bacterium
ACCCTGAATTATTTTACCAGGCATAGCACCTACATAGGTCCGTCTATGTCCTTTTATTTCAGCTTCATCTCTCATTCCACCAACAGAAAAACGGAAAAATTTCTTTTCCAGTGCTCTGGCTACAGAAATGCCTACAGATGTTTTACCTACACCAGGGGCACCAACAAGACAGATTATTGATCCTTTTGTATCTTTTTTTAATTTTCTTACTGCTAAATATTCAAGGATTCTTTCTTTAACATCATCCAGACCGTAATGATCCTTATCAAGGATTTTTTTTGAATTTTCCAAATCTATATCTTTGGGTTCAGCTTTGCTCCAGGGCAGGGAAACTATTGTATCAAGATAGTTTCGTGTGACTATATATTCGGAAACATTAGGATCCATCATGGAAAACTTATCAAGTTCTCTTTCAATCTGTTCCTTAACTTCCCCTTTAAATTTAAACTTTTCAATTGCTTCTTTTAAACGGTTAAACTCACTGGTTTTGGAATCAACATTCATTCCCAGTTCCTGTTTAATTGCTTTAAGCTCTTCTTTAAGAAAATATTCTCTTTGACTTTTTTCTATTTTCTCATTTATTTTTTTTTGTATTTTTTTCTGAATCCTTAGAAGTTCCTGTTCTTTTTTAATAAAAACCAGAACGTCTTCCATTCTTTTTTGTACATCTATAGTTTCCAAAATTCTTTGCTGTACTTCTCTTCCTGTGTTTAGAATTGATGTGATAAAATCTGCAATTTTTCCAGGATGATCAATATTTACCATATTTAATCGCATCTCTTCAGAAAAAAGTGGATTATTTTCAGATAGTTGCTTCATTTCAGACAGAAGTGACCTTGTAAGAGCTTTAACTTCTACTGTCTTATCATTTTCATCTTCAAGATACTCAACTGCAGCTACTGTGGGACCTCCATCAGAAAGAAATTTCTTAATTTTAAATCTTTTTAAAGTTGATATAAAAATATTAACCCCTCCATCAGGAAGGTTGATTTTTTTTACTATTTTTGCAGCAGTTCCAATTTTGTACAAGGAATCTGTATCTGCATTATCATCAGATTCTTCTTTATCCAGAAGCAGACCTATCATATTATCACCACTAAGAGCCAGTTCAATTATTTCGAGATCGTGGGATGATTCGATAATTAATGGTGTAAATATTCCAGGGAATATTGGTTTACCAATTAATGGTATAATAAATAGTTTATTAGGCAGTAATTGTTCTACTGGAATAATTTGTTGTTCGAGCATATTTCCTCTTAGCATTTGTTTTTAGTATATTATTAAGATTGTAATCTTCGGCAATAGTAAAGTAACGATAAAATTGGGATAGAGCAACTAAAATCTTCATAAAAACAAGTTAAAACTGATAGACATAATGAACATATTAAAAACAAATCATAATTACACTGTACATGCTAATAAGCATCCCTTATTATAGCTTTGAATGAATCGTAATATAAAAACAGATAGTATTATTCTACGAAGCAGAAGAATTGGTGAACTGCATAAGGGCTTATCCTGTCTTACCAGAACACATGGAATTATAGATGCAATTGCCTATGGTGCAGGAAAGGGTAAAAGTAAACTATCCGGACTGGTAGATCCTTATTCTTTATTACATCTGCATATATATTTTGATCCTGTTAAGGATAATTATAAAATTTCTGACATTGAACAGAAAAAGATATTTCCAAATATACGTCTTGAACTTGGGAAATTTTATATTGCCTCTTTTTGGGCTGAACTTATTTTAAAATCTTATTCCGGTGGAGGCGAATCGGAACTTATTTATCCCCTTTTTGCAAAAAGTCTTAATGTATTAAATAAGGCAAAAAAGGGAGAACAGAATCTTATTTTGATTCAGTTCATATGGAGGTATCTGGGGATCTCCGGGTTTCAGTCAGATTTGGATTATTGTTCTAAATGTGAAAGAAAATTATCAGATACCGAAACAGTTTATTTAGAAGAAAGCAGTAACGAAATAGTTTGTGTAAATTGCAGGAAAAAAACGGATTTGCTTCAGTTTTCCACAGGAGGACTTAAATATTTAAAACATAGTTCTAAACTGGAAATTGAGCAGAGTATGAAAATTGGACTGGACAGTAAATCGGTAGATATATTAAAACGAATACTCCTTGCAATAGTTCAGGGAATAGTTGAGTACCCTTTAAATACTTTAAAAAAAGGATTAATATACTATGTTTAAAATGGTAAACAGGAACATATATGGAATGGAATTAAAAGCAAATTGACCCTGAA
>DAOVSY010000104.1 GCA_030633365.1 Spirochaetaceae bacterium
CACAAATGGAAGAATTGAAGACCTGAGAGAAGCAGCCTCTGTTCTTAAAGGCAATAAAATTAGTTCTGATGTAAGAGGAATTCTTTCTCCTGCAACTCCCGCCGTTTACAAGCAGGCTATGAAAGAAGGTCTGATTGATATATTTATGGATGCCGGATTTTGTGTAACAAATCCAACCTGTGGAGCATGTCTGGGTATGAGTAATGGAGTTCTTGCAAGTGGTGAAGTTTGTGCTTCCACTACAAATAGAAATTTTAACGGTAGAATGGGAAAAGGTGGAATGGTTCATCTTATGAGCCCTGCTGTTGCAGCTGCAACCTCAATTACCGGATACATAACTACCCCTGATAAACTGTAACATTGAACCAAGCAATTTAGGAGATTTAAGTGAAAGACTTTAACGGCCAGGTTTTATTTTTGGATAGAGCAGATATTAATACCGATGAGATAATTCCAGCAAAATATCTTACTGAAATTACAAAAGCAGCTCTAAAGCCATTTCTTTTGGAAGATCTTAAACTGGAAAATTTTTCACCAAAAGATATTAAAAATAAATCTATAATTATAACAAGAGAAAATTTCGGCTGCGGCTCTTCAAGAGAACATGCACCCTGGGCACTGGAAGTAAATGGAATTAATCTGGTTATAGCAGAAAACTTTGCAAGAATATTTAAACAAAATATGTTTAACTGCGGGATGATGGCAATTGAATTGAATAAAGACCAAATAGATAAAATTTTTAAAACATTTGCTGGAACAGATACATCTATTGAAACAGATTTTTCAAATAGAACCCTAAAAATAAAATCATCTGAAGCAAATATGGAAATTGATTTTACAGTATCAGATTTTGATAAATCACTTGTTGAAGCCGGCGGATGGATAAACTTTGCTGATAAAAAATACTAGGAACCCTCTGGCCCCCTAGAGGGGGGAAGAAGGAACACTGGGAACAACCTGTTGTGAATCTTTTAATCTAAAAAGGATCTCATTATAATCCTGTCCTCTATCCAAAAGAACTTTGATCATTTCATTCTGAAATGTTGCACCAAGATCCACTCCCAGCCCTCTGTCAGAAAAACAAAAATAATTATAAAGCTCTTTCTTTACACCAAATTTCCATGCTCTTTCCATAAGCGGCATAGATGGAGAATCAAGATTTGGGGTCAAACTATCTGCCCATGCAATATCTGTAAGAGCACGTTCCGGCTGATCAATAGCTTCAAATTTAATTGTTGTAAAATTTTCTTTTGGCTCAAGGGAACCTGAAATTTCCTGTACCAGACTTATTACCATATCTGCAATTGCAGGTGCAGCTGTTAAACCTGGAGAACGTATACCAATTACATTAATAAAATTTTCCGGCTGATTGTATCTCTCAATAATAAAATCATTTGTATTTGGCTGGGCTCTGTTACCTGCATAGGTTTTGACTGTCAATCCTGTATGAAGTCCAGGAACCAGGTGTTTAGTTTTATCAAATACTTCTTTTAATCCCAGTATTGATGTTGTTAAATCATCACTTGAATTTTTATGAAGATTTACAGATGTAGGGCCAATTAAAATATCACCGGTTTCTGTAGGGACTACTAAAGCACCCTTGCTTTCTTTTGTAGGTGTTGGAAATATAATATGGTTTACATTGTAGTCAGAATGTGGTTCCAGTAGTATGTACTCACCTTTTCTGGGATGTATTTCATACTTATCAATTCCAGCCATTGAAGAAACTGAATCTCCAAAAAGACCAGCTGCATTTATAACAATCTTTGCAAAAACTTTCCCTTTGCTGGTATTTATCTGCTTTATATTATTTTCAGAAAGCTCAAAACCAGTAACTTCATGATCCATAAATGGTGTCACACCATTTTTTACACTATTCTTAAAAAGAAAATTTACAAAGCGCATTGGGCATATAATACCAGCCGTGGGAGCACGTAATGCACCAATGACATCCGGGTTAATATTAGGTTCAGCTTTAAGGACAGCCTGCTTATCAAGCAGTTCCACTGGAACTTTCCTAATATCCCCTTTTTGCTTCAGTTCCTTTAGATAATCCAGATCGGATTCATCAAATGCAACTACCATAGATCCGGGACGTTTTAAACCAACACCAAGTTCACTTGCCCAGTCATCGTATCGTTTATTACCTTTGGTAACCAATTTTCCCCTTAAAGAATTTTCCGGATCATCATACCCTGCGTGAATTATACCAGAGTTCCCCTTACTGGACCCTTGAGTTACCTGAACTGATTTTTCTATCAGCGCAACAGAGAGCTTATATTTACTAAGTTCATATGTTATTCCAGTACCAACAATTCCACCACCTATTACAGCTACATCAAATACTTTATTCTCATCCATAACTATCCCTCAATCACTTTGCAAAATTCTTTTACCATTTCCGACCCTGCTTGATACTGTTTAATAAAATCAGGATTGGGTTTATTGGCATCACCAATAAAAAATAATTTTCTTTTTTTCATTTCTTCTAAAGAAAGATCAATTCCCCAATTTTTAAGCTCCCATTCAACATCTAAATGTTCTCTCCATGGATGTTCGAGAACAAAATCTCCATCAACTGCAATACTGTCACCTGGAATGCTAATCTGTGCAGAACCTTTTTGAACAAGCATACCTTCAAAAAGTGTATCTCCATAAACCTGTTTAAGAACAGTATTATCATAAACAGTAATATCATCCGGCCAGTTAACAGGCAGTTCCATTGGGGAAGGAGAAACAACAGTCACCGAAATACCGGACTTTTTTGCTAAAAGGGCTGTATCCAGAGTATAAAGGCTTTCTCCAAAGACAATTAATTTTTTACCAGGGTTAAAGGGATAATGTTCAATCATTTCTCCAACCTGATAACTTGTAAAAAAACGGCCCCCTCGGGATCCTGGAAGAAGATATTTCCCATACATTATCTGGGCTGCCCCTACAGCAATAATCAAATTGCTATAGCTATACTCCTCGTTTTTACCTGAATCTGTACGAACATGAACCTTTTGTTCCTTTTGATCGATATAATAAACTCTTTTTCCGGTAAATATATGATCATTGGATTTATTCAAACCTGAAATTATTTTATCTCTATATGCAGCACCAGTATAATTCTTACTATCAAGAGAATCCTGAAGCTCTATATTTTTCATCCAGGTATTTGTATACATCAAAGTATCCCTGGCTTCAAACAAGGCAACTCGACTGTGTCCAGTAGATAATAGAGCATTAAGAGATCCAAGTCCCGAAACACCGCCTCCAATTATTATATATTCATAATCAGACATACTTACTCCATTTATTTCTTTTAAAATATTTTTTTTAATATATACAATAATTATAGGATAGTAAAGATTATATGAACAGAAACGATCATATTTAATCAAAATAATACACTAAAACACATTCTTTTTATATTTATAACTCAAACTAATACTTTCCTATTGTCTTCATATTAGAGTTTTACTATGATTGATTATTCTTTTTAATAAAGCCGGGAGCCATTATGTTAAAAAAGCAATTAGGAATATTTTTATTTATTAGTATAATAATATTATCTCTTCTACTTTCCTCCTGCGGAAGTAAAGAACTTTCCCTTGAAGAGATTGAATCTGTACAAAAAGTGGAAGAAAATGCTCTTCTTGCTAAAACAGTTAGTAGACTTGGTGGACAGCCCTATGCTCTGGGAAAAGTAGGGGGAACATGGACTAGTTCTGTTACTAATGACCCCAAGACATTTAATCTTATAGTTGCTCAGTCTGATAGCGCAGCTATGGGAATAATCGGCAGTCTCTATGACTATCTGGCAGACTATGACCCCTATACTAAAGAATGGAAACCTAATCTTGCATCTTATGAAATATTAAGTAACGAAGAAGAAGGCACCCTTGATGTCAAATTTACTTTAAAAAATAATATCTATTGGACAAATTCTAATAATGATAAAAAAATAAAAGTAAGCAGTGATGATATTTTATTCTGGTACAATGAAGTTGAAGGAGATCCTGAAACAAAATCTTCTGGATATAACGGGCAGTTTCTTACAATGGAAGACGGTTCATCAGCTCATATAGATTTAAAAAAAGTAGATGACCGGACTTTTACCTTTCACTTCCCACGTATAATTGCAAATCCAATTCTTACTGTAAATATGTATTTTGGACCCAAATATCTGTTTGAACCAGCCAAAAAGAATGGTGGAGTAGATGGAATGAAAGATCTTTTTACTGTAGATACAGATGTTACAGCACTTCCAAGTATAGGAGAAGAGTATTTAATTGAATATACTCCGGGAGTTAGACTTGTATACACAAGAAACCCATTTTACTGGAAGCTGGATAATAACGGTACAAGCCTGCCGTATATTGAAAAAACAATTACAAAAATTGTTCCCGATCAGAATACAGAACTATTACTTTTTAAAAGTGGTGAAAAGGATAATTATAGTATAAGACCCGAAGACCTGGAAGATCTTCTATCTACAGAGAATCCTGATTATACTGTATATAATGGCGGGGCAGCCTTAGGTTCCACACTACTGTCTTTTAACCAAAATCCTGAACACATAGAGAATAAGTATTATCAGTGGTTTAGTAAAAAAGAATTCAGACAGGCCATGAGCAGGCTTCTTAATAGGGAAAGGATTATAAAACAGGTTTACAGAGGGCTTGCAGAACCAGCTCTTGGCTTTTTTGCAACTGCAAACCCATATTACGATGAAACAATAAAAAATAAATATACATATGATCCTCAAAAAGCTGTGGAGCTGCTGGCTTCCATAGGTATAAAACCCAATTCAGATGGGAAAATGACAGATAAAGATGGAAATCTTGTAGAGTTTGACATTACACTTGGAGCTGATAACACCGTACGAATTGATACAGCTAATATTTTTGCAGATGAATGTGGGAAAATTGGACTTACTGTAAATGTTAAACCCCTGGATTTTCAAAAAGTTGTAGCAATGCTAACCTCAAGCTATGACTGGCATGCTGTTATAATTGGTCTGGGCTCTAATTACTGGCCTACACAGGGTAGTAATGTATGGCCTTCAGACGGGAACCTCCATGTCTGGAATCCACTCCAGGAAACACCAGTTACGGAATGGGAAGCCAGAGTTGATTATCTTTACAATGAAGGTTCCTATACTGTTGATCGTGATAAAGCCAGTGAAATATGGAAAGAATATCAAAATATCCTACTGGAACAACTTCCGGTAATATACCAGGTTCACTCTCTTGCTTTTATAAGTGTCAGAAACAAGTGGGACAATGTGTTTTACGACACCCTTGGGGGTATAGATGGTAACTATTTATTTTTGAAAGACGAATAAAGATGTTTAATCCTTTCAGGATAATTATCAGGTACTTATATAATATTAAACAGCGCAAGCCACTGTTAAGCTTTATTACAGTACGATTTTTATCTATTTTAATAATATTGTTTCTTCTTGGATTCGCGGTATTTGGGCTCATGTCTCTGGCACCGGGAGATATTGTTGATAAATATGCTCAGCAGCAACTTCTTGCCATGACTGAATCCAGTTCCGGAGAAGAGGATCTTATATCTGAAAAACAGATAGCTTCTATAAAAAAAGAACTGGGTCTGGATCTTCCATTTTACAGTCAGTATATGCGCTGGCTTCATCAGGTTTTTATTAAACACGATCTGGGCAAATCTATGATAAGCAGGGCTCCAATACTGTTTCTTATAAAAAGCAGATTAATAAATTCTATGATTTTAAATTTAATCTCTTTATTTTTCCTTACAGGGATATCTTTTGCCCTGGGTATTTTTTTCTCATCGAAAGTAGGAACTAAAACAGATCTTGCAGCTACATTTATTGCACTTTTTCTTCATGCGTTTCCAGGCCTTTTACTTTTAATTCTACTACAATTATTTGCAGCTCTGTCCGGACTGTTTCCTGTAACTGCATATCCGGATTTTCCATATTCAGAAGCTCCTGTAAAATTTGTTTTCTCTTATGGTCATCATATACTCCTCCCCCTCATTGGAGCTTTTCTGGGAGGTATTGGGGGTACCATGAGGATGATCCGTGCAACTATGCTGGATCAGTTGGGGCAGCCATATATTACAGCACTCAGATCCAGAGGAATTGCAGAATGGAGAATTTATCTTGCTCATGCTTTTAGAAATACTCTCAATCCTTATATTACAAGCAGTGCAAACCTTCTTGCCAGTCTATTTTCCGGATCCTTAATCCTTGAGATTATTTTTTCCTATCCCGGAATAGGACGGCTCATGTATGATGCGGTAAGGCAGGAAGATATAAATCTGGTTCTGGCAAATATTATGTTCATATCTTTCCTTGTATTAATCGGAATGCTGATTGCTGATATTCTTCTGGCACTTGTTGATCCCAGAATAAGGTATTCCAAAAAATGAGAAACTTTATGACTGCATTGCTTAAACGACCTGTAGCTTTAATATCATTTATTATTCTTATAGTTCTATATCTTGGAATGGGATTTGCAGAATTTGCAGCACCTTACACTCCAGGAACCAGTTTTGCAGATTACAGCTACCATCCTCCAAATGTAAGATGGTACAGTCAGGAGCTGGGTTTTGGACCACAGGTTCAGGGGCATGCAGTAATAAATGGAATTACCTGGGAATATGCACGAATAAAGGGAGAATATACAAGGGTTCATTTTTTTGTAAAAGGTGAACCCTACAAACTCTTTGGATTTATACCCTTTGAACGCCATTTTTTTGGTGTAGAAAAAACATCAGATTACCCTATGTATCTCATGGGTTCAGATAATCTGGGGAGAGATTTATACTCCAGGATTATCTACGGAAGCCGAATATCTCTATCCATAGGATTTATAGGTATTTTTATTTCCATGACTCTTGCAATACTATTTGGAGGTCTTGCAGGGTTTTATGGAGGAATTACAGATTGGCTTATTATGAGATTTTCTGAGTTTTTTATACTTATACCCGGACTCTATATGATTCTTTTTCTAAGGTCTATTTTATCCAGTTCCATGGATTCAGGACAATCATACATGATAATTACAGTAATTCTTTCCTTTGTAGGCTGGCCAGGCACTGCAAGACTAATAAGGGGTATGGTTCACAGTATAAAAAGAGAAGATTTTATCCAGAATGCCATTCTTGATGGAATCCCAGCAGTTAGTATTATATACAAACAAATAATTCCCCAAATGTCATCTATTATTATAGTAAGTATAGCTCTGGGTATTCCCGGTTTTATATTAGGAGAAACAGTTCTTTCATATTTGGGATTAGGAATAGTTGATCCAGCAGTTAGCTGGGGCTCCCTTATTAACAGAGATATATCAACAATTAATAATCTAAAAAACTATCCATGGGTACTATTACCAGGGCTCTTTTTACTGGTAACAACTCTGGCTTTCAATTTTATTGGAGATCTTCTTAGAGATATATTTGATCCATACTATAAGGACAGACGATAATGATGCTTGAAGTTAGAAACCTAAAAGTAAATTTTAATACTCCAAGAGGAGTTCTTCAGGCAGTAAGAGGAGTCTCATTTAATCTTAAAAAAGGGGAATTCCTTGGTATTGTAGGTGAAAGTGGTAGTGGAAAGAGTGTGACTTCAACTTCAATAATGAATCTTATCCCTCACAATGGGTTAATTTCAGGAGAAGTCCTGATGAATGGGAAAAAGCCTCTGACAATGTCCGGACAGGAACTTCTTTCTTTTAGAGGCCCGGAAATTGCCATGATATTTCAGGAGCCTGGTCGATCCTTTGATCCAATATATAATATAAGAAAAACATTTTTTGAAACATTTAAGGCTCATGAACCATTAATAACTGAAGCAGACTCTGAAATTAGAACTATAAAACTCTTAAAAGAAGTTTATCTGACTCAACCTGAAAATAGACTTAAGAATTTCCCACACCAGTTTTCCGGAGGGCAGCTTCAGAGAATTATGATAGCCCTGGCTCTGGCTTCAGAACCAAAGCTATTAATTGCAGATGAGCCAACAACCGCTCTTGATGTCACAATACAGGCAGAGATAGTGGAACTTCTTAAAGAATTAAAAAATAGTAGAAAACTTGCTGTAATTTTTATAACTCATGATATTGAACTTGTATCCCGTATGGCAGATAGAATTATCGTAATGTACAATGGACTTATAATGGAAAATAATACAGCACAAAATATTATCCATAATCCCCATCATCCATATACACGGGGTCTTCTGGATTCTCTACCAGGGTTTGGTAATCATTACAGTACTCACAAATTAGTTTCAATTCCAGGTACTGTCCCGGATCCAATTTATCCGATAGAAGGATGCCCCTTTGCTCCCAGATGTTCCCTGGTAAAAAATGAGTGTAATGAATCCCTGCCGGATCTTAATGGCAAAGATGGAACCTACAGATGCATAATAGATGGACCAAAGGAAGTAAGTACCTGTGGATGATATTTTAACATTTAAAAATATTGAAAAACATTTTAATCTTGAAGCAGGATTATTTTCCTCATTTGGCCGCTTTATATATGCTGTAAACGGGGTTTCAATATCCATTAAACGAGGGACTACCTATGGCCTTGTAGGAGAGTCCGGATGTGGAAAAACAACAACTGCAAGAATGGCAGTAGGCTTATATGCTCCAGACAAAGGGAATATTAATTTTGTAAGTAAAGATGGAAAAAGTTTTGATTCGAAAAATATAAAAAAATCGGAATTAAAGGAACTTAGAGGAAAAATAAAATATATATTTCAGGATCCATCGAAATCTCTAAATCCACGTATGAACATATTCCAGATTTTAACTTCAGGTTACCGTCATTCTAAATTCTGGCCTGGAG
>DAOVSY010000554.1 GCA_030633365.1 Spirochaetaceae bacterium
ACAAGTAAAAGTTCACCATTAATATCAATAAGAAGAACAGGGATAATTCCAATTCCGGTCTCAGGGATTAAGCCGGTAAAATGAAACCATCCACTATCGAATAAGGAGCCCCATTTATCTCCTACAGAAAGAACAAAATGCTTTCCACTTAATCTGTTTTTATATAGAACCGGTTCAGTACTTATCCAGGCTTCTACTTTCAGTTTCTCTACTACTGTGTAGATAGAGTTTTTTAAGAAATATAAGGTATCCTGAATTGTCACCTGACCTCCTTCCCAAGCCTCTGAATATCCGCCTCAAGTTCCTTAAAACTCTCTTTCCGTTGGATATTCTTCTGCTCTTCCCAATATTTATCATATTCATTACCAGATTTATCCAGGGCTTTTTTATGACTAATTTCTCCTGCATGAGTTAAAAGTTCTCTTCCATTTAATTTCAATATTATATCCAGGCGATCTGTCCAGTCTTTCATATACATGGGCGTATGCTGCTGTGCCATAGTCTCTGCGAATGCCAGATACTGCTCCACCAACAGACCTAATAATTGTATCTCATCCTCATTTAAATAATTTTTAGCAATACTAACATCACCCTTACTAACTTTTTTACTAATTTCTTTATCATAAGACTTCATCCCCAAAACAGGGAGAGAAGCATCTACCCTGGAATAAACCAATTCAGCAGCAGTTTTCTGACTGATAGCCCAAAGTAATTTATTTTGTATTTTCTTGAAAAACAGCATGGTCTCTTTATTTTCAGAATCGTAGTCAATACTGGTAGTGTAGATATCTTTTATTTTCTGGTAAAAGAATTTCTCTGACAATCGTATTTCACGGATACGTTCCTGCAGTTCGTTAAAATAGTTCATGGAATTGCCGTTTTTAAACCGGTCATCATTCAGGGTAAAGCCCTTAATAAGGTATTCTTTCAATATACCGGTTGCCCAGATGCGAAACTGTGTTGCAATATGGGATTTTATTCGATAACCAACTGAGAGAATAGCATCCAGATTATAAAACTTTTGATTTCGTTTTACTTCCCGATTGCCCTCAATTTGAACTTGTAAGAAATCCTTACAAGTTGCATTTTCATCTAACTCACCTTCTTCATAGATATTTTTCAGGTGCATAGTGATATTTTGAGGTTTTACCTGAAAAAGCTTAGCTATTAGTTTTTGCGTCAGCCATACTGTATCATCTTCCAGATGAACATCAATTTTTATATTTCCATTATCCTGTTGAAAGATAAGAATATCACTTACAGATATTTTCTCAGTATTCATAATAATTCTCCAAAATATCTTTTACTCATCTTCGATAACCCATTCTACTAAATCTATTTCAGTGTAATTTCAAGGCTCACTTGATTCCCGACAAATATATCGATTAAAACCACATAGGCGACCAATATATTTACTAGTATAGGGAAAAAGTGATTCCTGCTTCAATTGGAAAAATTTAAGAGCATCAGATTGACAGATTTAGAGGAAAGGCAAGGAATTAAACAATTTAAGCTTAATCACCTGATCCCCAGTCCCCTGTCAATAACAGACCTGGTAACACTCAGTATCTCCCCTGTCTCAACACGAACCAGCCTTAGAAAAAGCTCATAAGAATCTTCCTTTCCAAATAGATTCCCGGTTATAAGAACATCGGCATTAAGAATCTGACCTATTGTAACGGCATTCTCCCCCTCAGTTATTCCTGACAACTGCAGGTTTCGTTCCTCAAGAATTTTCTGAATATCTTTCCGTTCTACAAGTGTAAAAATATCAGTTGTTTCAGATGACAGAATAAGTCTTTCAGTGAAATATTCAGCATCCAGGCTAAGCTCCTCCTGCTTATAGCTAAAAGGGACTACAGCAGCTTTTGTTTTTGAATCTACTGTATAAGTGGAGTAATCCCGAAGCTGCTCCATAGCCATGTTAAAAAGTGTATCAAGGGTTTCTTCTTTTTCTTCAGTATCAATTTTATTTGCCTCGAAAAATGGATCA
>DAOVSY010000132.1 GCA_030633365.1 Spirochaetaceae bacterium
AGAGAACTTGCTTCTATAGGAGCAAATGTATTTCATGAAGAGGCTATTACACCTGTTAAAGATTATAATATTCCCATAAATATTAGAAATACAAATAAGCCCGAAGATAATGGAACGATGATAGTAACTGATAGAGATAGCACTAAATCCCCTATAGTCGGTATATCCGGTAAAACCGGCTACAGAAATATTTTTGTAGAAAAATTAATGCTTAATCGTTATCCCGGTTTTAGAGAAAAATTTCTTGCAATACTAAATAAAAATAATATTTTTCCTGAATTTGAGTCTACAGGTTTTGACAGTATTTCCTTCCTTGCACCGGAAAATCAATTTACTAAGGTAGATTCTGTAATGAATGAAATAAAGGAAAAGCTTAACCCTGAACTGATTGAATTGCGGCCTTCTCTGGCACTAATTGGAGTTGTTGGAAGCGGCTTACCAGAACAGATTGGAGTAGCAGCAGATGTTTTTACTACTTTGAAAAATAAGAAAATTAATGTAAGATTTATTAATTATGGTGGCTCGGATATAACTTTACTCCTTGGTGTAGATACTGACTATTATCTGGATGCACTCAGGGCAATTCACAATATTTTTGGAGATAAATAAGATGTCTGATTATTCATTAAAATCACTTGCAGATGAAATAGAGTTTGATGTAGAAGATTTTGTTCCTTTAATAGTTCTTTTTGTAGACACTACAGATTCAAATCTAATTGATATTAGTAATGCTGTTAAACAATCAGATAAAGAGAGTATATCTACCAATATTCATAATATTAAAGGTGCGGCAATGAATCTTGGTCTTGAATATATTTCAGGAATTATGGATCAGATGAGTCTGCTAAATAAAAATGAATCATTTGCCGATATTGGGAATAGAGTAGAAGAGTGTAAAGTTGAGTTAGGAAAGTTAAAGAAAATATTGGGGAAAGTTTAGTGAATAAAGTTCTTGTTGTTGATAACAATCCAGTAGTTCTTAAATATATGGAATCATTTCTGGGTAAAATTGGTTATTCTGTTAAAACAGCAGAAAATGGCCTGGTTGCCCTGGATATTGTACAGAATTATACACCGGATATTATATTTGTAGATTTAATTATGCCGTATATAAAGGGTGAACTTCTTGTATCTATATTAAGAGAGAAGAAAGATCTGTCAAATGTATCCATTATTATTCTTTCAGGTGTAGCTGCAGAGATTGAACTTGATTACATTGCAATGGGTGCTGATGCATGTATTGCCAAGGGTCCATTTAACACAATGGGTAATCACATAGCCTTCACTCTTAATGAATTGAAGAAGAGCGGAAATAGGCAGCAATTTGAGCATGCTATAGGTTTGGAAGATGTATTTAAAAGATCTATAACACAAGAACTAATGGTAGCAAATCTACATAGTGAAGTAGTTCTTGAGAGTATTTCTGACAGTATAATTGAAATAAGCAGTGATAACAGAATTGTATATGTAAATAATGCAGCAATTAGATTTATTGGCGAAGATAAAAAAAATATAATTGCAGCTGATCTTTTCAATAAGGTTGATATAAGTTGGGCTGAAGAGCTTACGATTTTTCTTGTTAAGACAAAAAAAGGTACATATAATAAATCGATTGAACTTAACAGGGGAGAAGATTATTTTTCAATTACAGCTAAATATCTAAATTCAACAAAAGATAATACAATTGTTCTTATTATTAGAGATATATCTTCTCAGAAACAACGGGAGCAAGACCTTCAAAATAAAATCAAAGAAAGAGAATTGATGATAAAAGAGGTTTATCACAGGGTCAAAAATAACCTGGCTATGGTCTCCAGTATAATAAATCTTCAGATAGGTGAAACTGAAAACGAAACTGAATTAAATTCACTTCATGATCTTAGAAGCAGAATTGATTCAATATCCATGGTTCATGAAAAACTATTTCATGGAAAAGATTTGAATAATATTATACTTAATGAATATGTCAGAGATCTTGTAGATAATTTAATTGATTCCCTTATTCACTCTGAAGTAATGGTAGCTGCCGATATATCAATTCCTAACGTGGCCATAGATTTTGATAAGGCTGTTCCTCTTGGAATAATTCTTACCGAACTTACTACTAATGCATTAAAATATGCTTTTACCAATCAGAAAACAGGCTTAATTACTATTAACTATATTGAGAAAGGTGAAAATATAGAAATTATTTTTGCAGATAATGGAAGAGGTCTTTCTTCTGATTTTTCTGTGGAAGGTGCTGAATCTTTGGGGTTTAACCTTATTATCAGTCTTGTTATGCAGTTACAGGGAACTATAAGTGTTGAAAATAAAAACGGAGCAGTATTTACGATAATACTACCCCGTCTAATATAAGTGTTACGATACATTGTAACCGCACATTTTATTACTTTATAACTAATTCAGTTTCAATATCAAAGAATGATGATTTTGTATAATCCGGAATAAAATGTACCTGCTGATCTACCTTTAGGTCCAATTCAGGTCCTGTCCTTGCAATATACTGATGATTACCTGTACTTAGATAAAGATGTATTTCCGCACCAAGTGGCTCTATTACTGTTACTTTTGCTGGAATTGTTTTACCTTCTACTGCCTTCTCTGAATATTTAAGATCTTCTGGTCTTATTCCAAATACAACATTTTTACCAACATAATCTTTCAGATAATCACAACCCTTAACTTCTGCAGAAAAGGTTCCTTCATCAATAATTAATTTTCCACCATCTTCTTTTACTTCTACATTCATAAAGTTCATTGGAGGTGATCCAATAAAACCAGCCACAAATCTGTTAGAAGGATTATTGTAGAGATCAAGAGGTGATCCAATTTGCTGAATAAATCCATCTTTCATTACTACAATTTTATCTGCCATGGTCATAGCTTCTACCTGATCATGGGTAACATAGATCATAGTTGCATTTAATCTACTGTGAAGAGCTGAAATTTCTGCTCTCATGGTTACTCGTAATTTTGCATCTAAATTTGACAGTGGTTCATCAAAAAGAAATACCTTTGGTTGTCTGACTATTGCTCTACCTACAGCTACACGTTGTCTCTGGCCTCCAGAGAGTGCTTTAGGTTTTCTTGCCAGTAATTCTTCTATGTCGAGAATTTTAGCTGCATCATTTACACGTTTTGCAATTTCATCTTTGGAAAATTTTCTAATCTTTAGTCCAAAAGCCATGTTGTCATAGACTGACATATGGGGATAGAGTGCATAATTTTGGAAAACCATTGCAATATCTCTATCTTTTGGTGGAACATCATTTACAACCTTTCCATCAATACTCAATTCCCCCTCTGTAATGTCTTCAAGTCCTGCAATCATTCTTAATGTTGTGGACTTTCCACATCCTGAAGGGCCTACGAGAACTACAAATTCTCTGTCATTTACTGTAATGTTAATGTCTTTTGCTGCTCTAACATTACCATCGTATACTTTACCGATGCCTTTTAATAATACTGTTGCCATATTAGCCTCCGAAATTTATCTTATGCTAACAGAGTATTATGAAATTTGCCGGTTGTCAATAAATAATTCTGGGCTTGGTCTATGATCTTTGTTTTAGCCAGTCTTCAATTGCACCCTGGAGGGTAATTCCTTGTGTTTTTTGTCCTGTTTGTTCGTACAACCATGGAATAATAACTTTGTTTTTTAATTCAACCCAATAAAGGGGAAGAGCTTCCGGGAAAATTAGAGAAGATTCCTGTGGTATTTTTCCAACAAGATTAGGATATATAATTGCAAGTTCATTTTTATTAATTTCACGTAGAGATGAAAAACCATTTGCAAATCCAAAAGTATCCATTCTTTTAATTTGTGAAGACTTTAGGAGATTCTCCTGAGTAGAAGGATCGAAAAACCAGTGAAGAAATTGAGTGGCCCCTTTTTTATTTTTTGCTTTTTCGGGAATCCCGGTAAAAAGTATATTTTCTAAAACTGGAATTTTATTATCTGAAGCAAGCCATCTAAAATCAAGGTGTTTTCGTTTTTCCGGTGCAATTCCAAAAAAGTTAACAAGATCGGAATAAAAAAATCGAATTCGATTTTCTTCAATAAGCTTATATGAAGGATCATATAAAAATTTTGTTGTAAACTCTTCTTCCTGTTCCAATCCTCCGTTAGTTTTCTCACTCCAATCTTTGGAAAATTCAATGGAATCAAGTAGTTTTTGTCTGTCCCAGGACAGAACTCCTGTACTAAGCATCTGAAAGTTAGTTCCCATTAAAACAGAATTTATAAAAAGAACCTCTTTTTCCCAACGTGTGGAAAATCCCATTACTTCAAAATTTGTATCACTCTTTGCATTGAAGTTTATTGATGCATTTTTAATATCTTCAGGATTCATGTAAAAAGATGGAATATCTTCAGAGTCTATTGTTTTTTTAAACATAATAGTGGGAAGGTTAAAGGAAATGGGGAGAAGATTCAGTTCATTTTCAAAATATCCTAAATCTAATAATTCGGAGTAAAATATAGAAAGATCCAGTTTATTTTCGTCATACATATCTGCTAATGAACTGAACTGTTCAATTGTTCCAGGGGAGTTAAGAAATTCTGAAATTACCAGATCTCCGGAATATTCTGTCTGGGCAAGGGCAGTTCCAGGGTCTTTTTTATAAACAATTTCTATTCTATATTTATCCTGTACAGAGTTGAATTCTTCAACATATGCAGCCATTTCCGGCTTATCTGTCCATAGAATAATTGTTGAATTTGGTGAACATGATGAAAAAAATAAAATTATTGGGATGACTAACAGAAGAGCTCTTTTCATGTTCAACACACTAAGATGCTATGAAAAGATTGTCAATTGCTTCGATCACTTCGATACGATTTTGCGGAGCAAAATCACTCTGTGACCGAAACAACCGGAAGTGCTGTTCCCTGAGTGGTTTCGTCCTACCCCAATATTCCCCTCTGAAATAAATTGTATCGAAGGAGAGCAAAATCACTCAGCAACCGAAACCACCTGAATTACTGTTCCCTGAGTGGTTTCGTTCTACCCCAATATTACTCTCTTAAAGAAATTGTATCGAAGGGATAATCACTCAGCACCCGGGGGTACTTGCTGAAGCCTTTGTGTCTATGGATAATAGGCTGATGGAAAATCAGAATCGTTTATTTTACAGCTATAGTTCCTATTTGAAAAATAAGTATGGAACATCAGCTTACCGGGTAGCTGTTGATGCAGGCTTTTCCTGTCCAAATAGAAATGCAGATAAAACCGGTGGTTGTACTTATTGTGATGAACTTGGAGCTATGGCTGTTTATCAAAGAGGTCAGGAGGCAGATCTTGCTCATAATGGTAGTTTACCATTGATTAATGAAATCGACGACCTCCCTTTACATTTAAAGTATTTTACTACGGATATGGAGAGCCGGAAAAACCGGATTAAAGAGCAGGTTGATAATAGTATAAAATTTTTACAAAGACGTTATAATCCAGAATATCTGCTGCTTTATTTTCAGGCTTTTTCAAATACATTTGCACCGGTTTCAGAACTTAAAGTAATTTATGATTACAGTTTATCCTTGGCAAATTTTAAAGAACTAATAGTTTCGACAAGACCTGATTGTATTTCGAAAGCTAATATTGAATTATTATTATCATATAAAAAAAAAGGGATTGATGTCTGGGTAGAACTTGGCTTGCAAACTTCAAATAATGACTCGTTGAAAAGAATCAATCGTGGCCATAGCAGTAATGATTTTGTCAGGGCTTTTAAGCTGTTAAAAGAAAATGGTATTAAAACAACAGTGCATTTAATATTTGGCTTACCCGGAGAAGGGTACAAAGAAATAATGGAGAGTGTAAAGTTTCTTGCAAAATTAAATCCTGAAGGGGTAAAAATACATAATCTTCATATTCCAATTGGAACTGAAATGTTTTCTGAATATTTAATGGGTGAACTAACTGTTCCCTCCGGGTTAAGACATCTTGAGTATACTATAGAGGCCATAGAAAGCTTTCCTCCCGATACAATTATCCATAGATTAACCTGTGATACCCCATCTCATAGACTTGGTGCTCCCAGAACATTTTTCAAAAAGGGAAGTTTTTATAATCTGTTAACACGGGAGATGGAATTAAGAGCGACCTGGCAGGGAAGATTATATAATCCTGATTGACAGGAGAGTTAATTTACCATAGATTTAATACATGAGTAAAATTAACCTGGGCAGCTCCTCCAGTAAAGAAAATGAAGATGAACCGGAAGGTTTTTTCAGTAAACTTATTTCACTACTGTTAAAGGGTTCTGATCCTGAAAAAGAAAAGAAGCGATTGCTTAAGGAAATTGCAAAGACTCTAAAAAAACATCGTCTTAAGTTTTATAATCCTAAAGGTGAAGAAGCTCTGCCTGGAATGGCTAAATTTTTTTATGAAATATATAAAATAATAAGCCCGGCACAGGTTCTTTTAGAGAATGCAGAATCTTCCGGAGCTCTTCGTTCTATTCTAATTGATGCTTTTATGACTGATGAGCAGCGTGAAATAATGGAACTTCTGGATGAAGATGCAATTCGAAAAAGAGCAAATCAGGTGGATCCTAAAGTTCTTGCTTCTGAACTGAAGGATAAAATGGTAGGTTTTTTTGCAGGGTTTACCAGTGATAAGGTAAATAGCATTAATTCTTTGTATAATTTATTAATTGTATTTTTAAATATTGTTGGATTTGATTATTATTTTGGTCTTAAAAAATTTGATTCAGGGCTTCCTGAAAGAGACTTTGTTTATAATCCAAAATTTGAACCTATTAAAGCTGAATATCTACTGGAAGATATTAAAGACTTTTTAGCAGTTTTACCGGAAAATATAGATTCGAACTGGGATGAATTGTTTAATGTACTAAAAACTTATAAAGGGACTGAAATAATTGACAGGGCTCAGTGGAAAAAAATTCTCAAAGGGCTTGATGTTGTTCGTAAAGAAAGAATATTTGTATTAATGATACAGCATATTGATAAGGATCCTAAGTATAACTATAGTCCAATAATTAATACAAACAGAATTGTAGATGACTACCTTAATAAAATAAGAACTCAAACAGAAATAATTTTACAAAAAATTCTAAAAGAGAGAAGGTCAAAGAAGGTTGATGGTCTTCTAATGGAAGTATTTGGTACTACTGCTATATCCAGAATGAAGAACTACACTGAAAAAGCTAATTTAATGTTTTCCAAGAAAATGTTGGGTGGCTTTATACATGTAGCACCTGCTAATTATTTAAAAGCTTTTCTACTTGATTTTTTTAAAAGAGATATTAAAACCCTTATGGATATATTGTTAATAAGAGGGAAATGGGCAACATTAATTTCAAGCCAGCATCTATCAGATGCCTTTCATTCTGTAATGGATGTTTCCAGTAAACTTGTTGTCTTTGATGATGAACTTTCTGACGAAGGGAATAAAGGTATTGCTTTTAAAACTTTGACATCAAAATCTGACAGGGATAAAAACAGTATCACCATTCTTCGAACTCAGCTAAAAGAAACAAATGATACAGCTATGCAATTAATTACAATAGCTGCTCAGAATTTGATAATAATGGGAAGAAGTTTAAAATCGATTCTGGAAGATAAAGATAAAAAAGATCATGAAATGATAATTAACTGGAAAGAAATTGAAAATGCCACAGAACTTGAACTTAAAGATGAAATTGCCAGGGTTTATAAAAAAATATATCATTTTGTACAACTAATGCAGTTTTTTGTAAAAAAGAAATAAT
>DAOVSY010000303.1 GCA_030633365.1 Spirochaetaceae bacterium
AGGGAATTACTAAAAATAGAACCACTATAATCATTGTATAATTCAGGATGAATAATACCTACAGTACCTGTTTTTTTGGTACTTAAACTTCTGGCACCAGCATTAAATTCAAAATCAAATTTTTCAGCAATGGCAGCAATTTTATCTTTAGTTTCCTGCTTAACCCTTGGACTGTTATTTAAACTTCTGGATACGGTTGAATGGCTTACACCTGCCATTTTCGCAATATCTTTGATAGTAATATTGATAGTATTCTCCCTACAAATACACACGTGTGTACTTATTTATATAAAATGTATTATTCCTGCAAAGATGTCAATAAGCATTTTCTCTTTTTTTATAAATTTTTTATAAATAATTTAATTTAATAAAAACAGCCCTCTTCCTTGCAAATTATAATCAAGTTAATGTAATCTGTTATACATGGGATCACATACTAAACTACTCATTCTTTTCTCTTATCTTTCAATTTATTTAATATGGGGTTCTACCTATTTTTTTACAAAACTAGCTGTTTGGGATTTTTCTGTGCCCTATGTTATGCTGTTTCGATACCTTACAGGTACTATTATTATGCTGGGTATAAGTATTATAAAAAAAGAAATTTTCCGTCTCCCGGATAAACGGGAAATTTTATCGGCTATTTTTATTGCATCTTTTCTGATGCTTGGGGGAAATGGCCTTGTTACACTAGGAGAAGTTTATGTTGACAGTTATATTGCAGCACTAATAATATCTCTTGTACCTTTTATTATAGCATTCTTTAATAAGGTTTTTTATAAAATTGATCTAAGTCTCTTCAAGGCTCTGGGCGTTCTTACTGGAATAGCAGGAGTTGGATTTATTCTCTACAATGGTCAATCATTAGGGGGCAGTTTATGGAGCCCTGGAGTTTTAATTATTTTAGCAGCAGCAACTCTATGGAGTTTCGGTACAAGTACCGGTCATAGATTAAAAGTCTATCCTGGAATTTTTTTCCAGGTTGCTATGCAGATGTTATTTGTATCAGTTATTTCATTTATTTTTATTCTATTAAATGATATTCCTGTATCTACCAGAAGTCATGATTTATCAATGATATCAATTATATCAGTTTTTTATCTTGGAATTATTGGATCCCTGGCATTAGTAGCCTATAACTATTTGTTAAAAAACGAACCTTCTATCCGTATTTCAAGTTATTCTATGGTAAATCCTGTTATTGCTACTCTTCTAGGTGTATTTGCAGGAGGAGAGGTATTAAGACCATTATTTTTTCTTGGCCTGCCTTTAATACTTATTGGACTTTTTCTTCTATTATATGCAGATGTTATATTTCCAGGTAGAATTAATAAATAAAAAACTTGCCAATAATCAATATTCGATGGATAATTAGAAAAGTTATGTCAAATAAGTACGAATATATAGTTAATACCTCTAAAGATTTTATTACTCTTATAAATAAAAATTATGTGTATGAACTGGTTAATCTTTCTTATGAAAAAATGATTGGGAAACCTCAAAGTGAAATCCTTCATCATTCTGTAGCTGAAGTTTGGGGTAATGATATATTTACTACAAAACTTAAAAACTATATTGACAAATGTTTTAATGGCGAAGAAATGCATTATATAGATAAATTCAAGTTTGGACTTGATGTTAAGTATGTCCATGTATCCTATTATCCATACAAAAATGATGATTTAGAAATATCTCATGTTCTTGTTTTTACTCATGATATTACACAATTGGGAAAAATCGAATCTAAATTAATAAATTACGAGTACAGAGATCCTCTTACAGGTCTTTTTAATAGAAAATCCATGGATATAATCCTGGAAATGGAACTGGAGCAGGCAAAAAGATCTGTAACAGAAAACCTGAGAGCTATTCTGTTTATAGATATTTACAATTTAAAAGATATAAATCAAAAATTTGGATTTGAAATAGGTAAGATGCTTCTGGAAAATACCGGCTTAAGAATTAGAGAAACACTTCGGGACAGTGATTTTACTTTCTGCTTTATGGGTACAGAACTGGCAGTTATTTTAACTCATCTTGCTAAGGAAACAGATGCTGCAAAGGTTGCGGCAAAACTAATAAATATTATAGAAGATCCATATCATCATAATAAGCATAGTATTAAAGTAAAATCCAGAATTGGTATTTCAATTTTCCCAATAGATGGAAATACTAACTCTGAACTAATTAATAAAGCAGTCTCTGCATCCAGAGAAGCAGGATTAAAAAGTTCAAGCTATATGCTTTATGATGAAGAGTTAAATAAGGAATCTATTCGTAAATTAAATATGGAATCTGAACTAATTTCTGCATTTCAAAATAATGAATTTATTCTTTATTACCAGCCAATAGTAGATGGTAAGGGACATATAAAAGGTGCTGAAGCCCTAATTAGATGGAATCAATTAAAGACAGGAATGATATCCCCTGTTGATTTCATTCCACTGGCAGAAGATACCGGCTTAATTGAAGAAATAGGCAAATGGGTAATTTTTACTGCAACAAGACAGCTTAGTGAATGGACAAAAGATTATGATATATATATTTCTCTTAATCTTTGTGCAAGAGAATTTGCAAATAAAGAACTTAGTTCAATTGTAAATAATGCCCTGGAAAGTGCTAACAATCTTGATCCTAAATTCCTTAAATTGGAAATTACAGAATCTGAAGGAATAAAAAACCCGGAAGAATTTATTAAGCAAATTACACAACTTAGATCCATAGGAATTGAAATATTTATAGATGATTTTGGGACAGGTCAATCTTCTTTGGAATATTTAAAATCAATACCTGCAGATGTCCTAAAAATAGATCGCTCTTTTATTACTAATATAGAAAATGATGTTGAGGATCTTAATTTTCTTAAAACAATAGTTCAAATGATAAAATCCAGAAAGAAAAAAATTATTGTAGAAGGAATTAACAGCAAAAAACAGGCAGAAATGCTTAGTTCTATGGGTTGTGATAGGTTTCAGGGATTTTATTTCTCAAAACCACTTCCTGCAAGTAAGTTTAAAGAACTATTAGAGAAGAGAAAACCACTCCCCTAAAAGCTTTTTACGCTGTATCTCATTTTCTACTTAAAAAATACTTCTTCTCTAATATACTAACAATAAACTGGCGCAAAATAGCTAAAATCAGGAGAGTAATAGTTTTCCTAACTATATTTTCTATTAATAATCCATACAGACATTAATACTACAAATTGAAGAGATAAGTTCTGAAGCCATGTTATTAAATTGGGCTCCATAAGGTTATTGACAAAATAAAAATATGCAATCTTCAAAGCCCAGAAAATAAATACTATTAAGGTTGCAATCATTAGGGTACTATTTTTTAAAGGTATAAAAAGGCCTCCTAATATAATAACTCCGGAAATGAGCGCTCCTATTGAAACAATGATATTTATAATATTATTGTTATTACCAAAGACATCATTAACAAATCTTGTAGCCTGGCTACCATAAGAATCGTAATTAATTATTCCCTGTAGTCCCATCAATAAAAAAAACAAACCAACTGCAATCTGCAGAAGAAAAAACGATCCAGCCTTTCGTGTACTTGCCATTATAAACTCCTTTAGCCATATTTAAATATTTTTTAATAATATATCCCTATTCAATACTTTTTACTATATGTGATTTGTCATTGAGGTTGAAATTGCCTCTCGAATGGGATAAAACTTATGTAGTAAGGCTGGTCGGAAACAAGCTTGTCTGGTCGCAACTCCGTTGCTGCTCGACTATGCGGCCCTACCTGCTCGACTATGCAACCAAAGGAGACAATAAAAATGAAAAAAATTATTCTGATTATCTTAATTCCACTACTATTTATGGGCTGTATTTCCAGTGGTGTAACTGTTAAGGTTAATAAAGATGGAAGTGGAGAAATTATCCAGACATTTCAAATTATGAGAGATTTTGTAGGATTTTTGTCAATGTCTGAAGAACCAACTGATCCCAATTTAATAGACAGAGAAGCACTTGAATTAACTGCACAAGCTATGGGAGAGGGAGTAAGTCTGATTAAAGTTGAACCTATGCCTGAAGATTCAGCCTATGCAGGATATACAGCCTACTTTAAATTTAAAGATATTTCAGCCATAAAAGTGAGTGCTAGTCCTTCTACCTCACCTGAAGCAGTAAATGAAGAAAATAGTGACTGGGTAAGCTTCGACTTTGATAAAGGAATGACAAGTAAGCTTACAATGTATTTATCCGGGATGGCAGATGAAGATGCTGAAGAAAA
>DAOVSY010000413.1 GCA_030633365.1 Spirochaetaceae bacterium
CCAGTCACACCTATAAATTTGTAGCCTCCGGTGAATTTCCCCTGGGAATGACCCATGAACGAAATGCTTATAAATACAGAGATGGAGGATCCCCGGTAGGGTTTATTTATCCTGAGGAAGGAACAGCCGTACGTCCTGATGGTATCTATCTCATTAAAAATGGGCCTAATCCTGAGCTGGCAAAAAAATTCATTGATTTTGTTCTATCCAAAGAAGTAATGGAATTACTCAGAGATACAGGATACAGAGTGAATAGAGTAGATGTTACCCCTCCAGCAGGATATCCCCCTATCGAAGTTATCAAACAAAATGACTACGATCCTGTATGGGCTGCAGAAAACAGAGCAATGATGCTAAATAAATATACAGAAATAGCTGAATCGAATTAAATACTGATATCTATTAATTTAACTGAATGCCGGGAATAATCTCCCGGCATTTTATTCATGGAGGGAATATGGCATCTATTGGAGTTAAAGTTGATAATGTAAGCAAGTATTTCGGAGATCTTGCAGCAGTAGATAATTTATCACTTGAAATTAAACCTGGAGAGCTTTTTACACTTCTGGGTCCATCCGGGTGTGGAAAAACTACTTTATTACGAACAATTGCCGGTTTTTATTATCAGGATAACGGGCAAATATTATTTGACGAAAAACAAATTGATCTTCTTCCTCCACACAAAAGGAATACTGGTATGGTATTCCAAAGCTATGCAATTTTCCCTTTTTTAAGTGTTTATGATAACATTGCCTATGGTCTGAAAGCCCATGGTGTATCAAAAGCAGAACAAAAAGAGAGGGTAATGGAAGCTATCAGCCTTGTACGTTTAACAGGACTGGAAAAGAGACGCCCGAACCAGCTTTCAGGAGGACAGCAGCAGAGAGTTGCTGTTGCCCGTGCAATAGTCATTGAACCCCAGGTTCTTCTGATGGACGAGCCCCTCTCCAATTTGGATGCAAAATTACGGGTTGAGATGAGAGTTGATATCAGACGTCTTCAGAAAAAACTGGGAATTACAATGATCTATGTTACTCATGATCAGGAGGAGGCATTGGCAATTTCTGATCGAATTGCAGTTATGTCAACTGGACGTATTGCCCAAATGGGAAGCCCCTGGGAAATATACCATAATCCTACAGACCCCCATGTAGCAAATTTCATCGGTGTCAGTAATTTTTTTGTTTGTCCTGTTAAATCAATGGATCTTAATAAACAAATAATAGAAATTGATTTTTATGGAAAGAAATTAATAACTTCATCTTTGTTGAAAGCAGAAACAAAAAAAGTTATTGCATCTGTAAGACCCGAGGCAATGAGTATTGTTAAACAGGGGAATACTTCTTCAGAAAAAATTAATTTTAAAGCAAAGGTTATAGATATTACCTACCTTGGTTCCGGATTACGTGTAACTGCCAGTTCTTTGGATGATGTGGATTTTCAGATTCAGATCAGTCACCCGAAGCAAATTGATAATTTTGTATCCGGCAGTGAGATTATTGTTGAATTCTCACCAAATGATCTTACAGTATTTCCTGATGAGAGTGAAAGTAATGAAAATTAATAAACTTGCCATAAGAAGACAGATCTTTGATGTGTGGAATATTCCGGTTTTAATTTTAATAGCCAGTTTTTCTGTTTTTCTTCTTTATCCAATCTTTATGGTTATTAAATCCAGTATGATAAGTGCTGATGGAACTACAATTTCTCTGCAGAGTTATATTAAATTTTTCAGTGTTGCTTACTACTATAAAGCATTAATTAATACCTTACTTCTGGGTGTTTTGGGAACAGTCGGTATAATGATACTTGTTATCCCTCTTGCATATCTCTACTCGAGGTATAAAATTTTTGGACATACACTGGTAGGATCAATTCTCTGGATTCCATATCTTACCCCTGCTTTCATAGGGGCATATACCTGGTTAATTCTTTTTGGAAAATATGGTCTGATAACTGTTTTTTTTGGAAATCTTGGTATTGCGATACCTTCCATAGGCGGGTTCAGCGGCATTTTAAGTGTTTTTATACTTACCTACTACCCTCTTGGATTTATTCTTCTAATTGGTGCATTTCAAACAATTGACCCTTCTCTGGAAGAAGCCGCCCACAATCTGGGAGCTTCCAGTTTTCGTCGATTCTGGACTGTTACAGTACCCAGCGCTACTCCGTCAATTCTTAACGCATCTCTTTTAGTATTTATCCTTATCATTGATTCATTTGGAATACCTGCAATAGTAGGTGTTGGAACCCCGGTACTTACAACACTGGTCTTTGGAGAGTTTACATCCGAAATGGGCGGCCCTCCTATTATGGCGGCCACAGGTGCAACTATCCTGCTCTTTATTTCCATGTCCATTCTAATAATCCAGAGGGTTTATCTTCAAAGACGGAGTTTTGTTTCCAGTAGTACCCGTACTATAGAAATGATAAATCCAAGACCCTTAAAAAAGATAGTATTGAGCCTGATATTTCTGATTGTCCTGGTTTTTTCACTTCTTCCAATAATTACAATTATAATCTCATCATTTACCGCAGCAATCGGACCGGTACTGCAATATGGACATTTTACTCTTGATCATTACAAAAATACATTTTATGCAGTTTTACGCCCAATGAGGAATTCCTATATTCTTGCCACAATTTCCATGGTTCTGGATCTTATTCTTGGCTCACTCATTGGTTATGTAATTATCAGGAAAGGAAAGAAAATGGCAACTTTTATTGATGCCTTTGTAGCCCTGCCATTGGGTGTTCCGGGTGTACTTCTGGGTATTGGTTTAATTCTCGGTTTTTCCAGAGGACCTTTGGTTCTTGTTGGAACATCATCAATTCTTATTGTTGCATATTTTGTTCGCCGTCTTCCCCATCCTGTAAGAACTGTCTCTGCAATCCTTGCACAGGTTGATGAAAATATAGAAGAAGCATCTGTCAATCTTGGAGTTCCTCCTATAAAAACTTTTTTCAAAGTAACCACAAGAATGATTTTTCCAGGTATTGCAACAGGAAGATTACTTGCCTAGATTTCCTGCGTTTGCGACCTGACCTGTACTTTCCTTATCTACCCTGCAAAATGGAAGACTCTGACAGTAGAAACTTATGCACAAATTAGGGGAGATCTTTATGGACCAG
>DAOVSY010000020.1 GCA_030633365.1 Spirochaetaceae bacterium
GATATTGCAGAAAAGTTTCTAAAATATGTTCTTCAGTATGTTCTTGAAAACTCAAAAGAAGATATGAACTTCTTTAACAGTTTTGTACAAAAGAGAATAATTGATGATATTAAACATGTTATAAAAAGTCCTTTTACTCATCTAACTTATACTGAAGCAGTTGATGTTCTCTTAAAAGCTGATGTGAAATTTGAATTCCCTGTTGAATGGGGCCATGATCTTCAATCTGAACATGAAAGATATCTAACAGAAAAGGTTTATAACGGACCTGTTATTCTTACCGATTACCCAAGTGGAATTAAAGCCTTTTATATGAAACAAAATGATGATGGAAAAACTGTCAGAGCAATGGATATACTTGTTCCAAGATTAGGTGAAATTATTGGTGGAAGTGAAAGAGAAAGCGATCTTGAAAAACTAAAAACAAGATTGGTAGAACAGGATCTTGATCCAAAGGATTACTGGTGGTATCTGGAATTACGACAATATGGAACTGTACCACATTCCGGTTTTGGTCTTGGATTTGAAAGATTGGTACAATACGTAACAGGAATGCAAAATATACGTGACGTAATCCCTTTTCCCCGAACTGTAGGCAGTGCTGAATTTTAATAAATGCATACGTAAGGAACAGGCATGCCTGTTCCCTACGTATGCAATGCAACAGGATTTATAATTTTATCTTTATGATTATTATATTTTATAAAGTTAAGATAATCTGTTCGTGTAACAAGGCCTATTGTTTTCCCATCCTCAACTATGGGCAAGTGACCAATATTATTTCCAAACATTAAACGTTCAATATCTCTCATTGAAAGATTACTACTGCCTTTAATTACATTTTTTATCATATACCCCTTAACTGGAGCATGCATTTGATTTGCTTTTCTGGCCTTCATTATATCCTTTATTGTAATAAATCCGGATATTTCTTCCTCCTGATTATTAACCGGTGCACCTGAATGATTTATAGATTCAAGGAAAATAGAAGTATCTATCAGACTCCAGTCTTCATTCACTGAATGGACTTCCTTAGTCATAATAGTTCCTACAGTAATGGCATGTTTCATATTTTTTTCCAGATGTCCTACAATATAATCCAAAACCCCTTCACCTGACCTGTCTTTAAAAAGAACTGAAGCTGCCATGGCATGGCCCCCTCCTCCCAATTCTCCCAGCAGCAAATTTAAATTTATTGCTTCTTTTTGACTTCGGGCTATTATTATAGATGATGAAGTTTTTTTAAAAGAAAACACAGAAAAATAAGCATCAGGGTTTTCCACTTCAAATACTTTTTCTGCAACAGCGGCTAAACCGCTCACCTGTTTTTCCAGTTCAATATAGGAAAATAATATAAGATGGCCATTTATATATTTTGATATCTGATGGTTCAAAATATCATGAAATAAGTTCATTTGATATTCCTCTTTCAGTGTTTTTAAATACCTGCGAATAATATTTATATCAGCCCCACAACTCATTAAATGATGAGCCACTTTAAAATCCTCAACTCTGACATTATCATGGGTAAAGTTACCTGTATCTGCAAATATTCCCGTTAAAGCTATGGTAGCTACATCCGGTGTAATTTCAATACCCTTTTCAATTATTTCCAAAGCAAGAATAGTTGTATTGGATCCAAAATCATTATAATGCATTATAGTTGCATCTAAATCATCTGAATCTGATGGATGATGATCATAAACAGTTATTTTTCCAGGGTTTCCATCAATAACCTTAAGGTATTCATCTATTCTTTTTGTAGATCTGGTATCCACAACAACAAGGTCTTCAACTACTGCATTTTTAATATCTTTAACATTTAAAAAATCAAAATAGCTGTCATATAAATTATAAAAATCCCTTGCTACAGGATGGATAAATCTACTCTTAACCATTTGATGATCAGGGTAAAGCAGCTTTGCTAGAGCTATTGAGCTCAAACAATCCATATCCATATTTGTATGTCCCACAATTAGTTTCATCATTTACCCCTATTTTATTTTTAACCTGTATTCCTTTATTTGTTTTGCCATGTTCTTAATTCACGGTCAAAGGCATTGGCAAACTGCTGAACATCTTTATTATTCATGGCTCCTGAAGATTTTGACATTACCCCGTAAGACCTTAATTCTGTCATAGCATTTCGCATAGAGAGCCTTTCACCGATATTATCTACTGTAAAAACATTTCCTCTGTCATCCAGAACAAGAAGGCCTTTTTTTACAAGATCTGAAGCAAGTGGAATATCTCTTGTAATAGCAATATCACCTTTATAAGATTTTTCATGTATGTATTTGTCTGCTTCACCTTCACCTAAAGGAACAAGCTGCATAGAAGACCATTTATGTTCGACATCCGGTATTTGTCTGTTTGCTACAAATATTGCTTTTATTTCAACCCTAATAGATGCCCGTAGAATTATTTGACGTATCTGACGGGGACAGGAATCAGAATCAACCCATATTTTCATTATTTCGTAACCCTGGGGATTCCAGCAGAAAAGATTTCTCCTGTTCCTTTAAGAATATATGAATCAAGCGAAGCGGGAATAAAAAGGCTATCTCCCCGGCGTAGGTTAATAGATTCATTACTAAAACTTAAAGTAGTATTTCCTGAAGTACATAATAATATTTCAAGAGAATTACGATTATTTATTTCTACTGATTTTTTGTTTTCAATCTTTAAGTACTTCAAGATAAATTCATCTGAAGGAGTTAAATATGTAACTATGCCCGAATTGTTCTGTTCAGGTTTAAGAATATTTTTGCCCAAAGGGTTAAAATTCAGAACTTTGAGCAGTTCTTCTATATCTACATGCTTTGAAGTTAATCCTCCCCTTAGAACATTGTCAGAATTAGACATAAGCTCAATCCCTGTCCCTTCAACATATGCATGGAGCTCTCCCGGCCCCTGATACAAAGCCTCACCAGGATTAAGTTCATAAATATTAAGAAAAAGAGGAGCTAATATTCCAGGATCATTATTATAAAAGTTAGCAAATTTTTGTATAAGATTTCCTTCTAAAGAGTTTTCCCTTCCAGCCCAGTCAAGTGCAGCTTCGATTAAATTTCCTAAAGAGTTATTATCCAACAACATAAGCGAAGAAAAAAATAATCGAATAGGATTATCTTTACTTTCTTTAAAACAATTCTGGATTTTATCTGTAAATACCTGACTTTTTAGTTTTAAGAAATTAGACTCAATTACTTTTGCATATCTAAAACCACACATAGCAGTAAAAGGTGTAAGTGCACAAATAATTTCAGGTTTATGGTTAGAGTCTCTGTAATTCCGATTAAATGCATCAATAGAAATCCCTTTAATATTCTCTTCCTTAAATCCCTCTTTTGCCTGGTTTCTATTAGGATGAGCCTGGATAGATAAAGGACTTTCTGCAGATAAGACTTTAAATAAAAATGGAAGATGTTTTTCAAATCTATTTGTATCTTCACCTAAGATCTCATATGGGTTGTTTTGAATAATCTGATTTAGAGGCATAGTCCCAACTTCCAGGACCCCAGTTGAGGTGCCCCGGGGATGATCTCCTATCCATAGTTCAGCCCAGGGTTCATCAGATTTTTTCTTTCCAAGAAGCTCCGGGATATAATCTTTTGTACCCCAGGAATAATTTTGAATATGATTTATAAGTTTAAATGGTTTCATATTAAAAGTTTATATACCCCATTTAAGATAGTCAATTAAAAAGTAATAATTATTTAGAATGATTTTATCTTTGGATATTGCAAAAAAATAGAAAAAAAGAACATAATAGACCATAAATATTTACTTTAATTAAAGATTATCAGGAGCTAAAAGTGTCTTATTCCCCATTACAGATAGAAAGATTTAAATATGAACCTAAACTTCCGGAAGTCCTCCGAGGGGACATTCATAAAATTGGTATAAACCCGAAAGGATCAACAACTTCAGAAGCCGATCAAAAAGAACTATCAGAACTCTTTCCAAGAACATATGGAGCTCCATTTATAGAAACTTTAGCTATGTCAGAAGGAACAGAATCAGCAAGTATCAATATTGGAGTGGTTTTATCCGGTGGCCAGGCTCCTGGAGGTCACAATGTAATATCCGGTCTTTTTGATGCAATGAAAAAAGCAAATCCATCTTCAAAACTGATAGGTTTCAAAGGTGGCCCTTCAGGTATTCTTGATAATAAGACAATTGAGCTTAATACAGAAATTATTGATCAATATAGAAATACTGGTGGTTTTGATATAATAGGATCCGGTAGAACAAAACTGGAAACAAGTGAGCAATTTGATATATGTGAAGGTGTATGCAAACTACTGGATATTTCTTCACTTATTATAGTAGGGGGAGATGACTCAAATACAAATGGAGCAGTTCTTGCAGAATATTTCAAACAAAAAAATGCAGGAATATCTGTTATTGGTGTACCAAAAACAATTGATGGTGATTTAAAAAATGAATACATAGAAGTTTCTTTTGGCTTTGATACAGCAACTAAAACTTATTCTGAACTAATTGGAAACATTGAAAAAGATGCTAATTCTGCAAAAAAATACTGGCATTTTATTAAGCTGATGGGCAGAAGTGCTTCCCATATCTGTCTTGAGTGTGCACTGCAAACTCAACCAAATATTGCTCTGATTTCAGAAGAGATCGAGAGAGATCATAAGTCATTAACAGATATAGTATTGGATGTGGTTAATGTTATTGTAAAAAGAAGTGAACTGGGCAGTAATTATGGAATAGTTTTAATTCCTGAAGGATTAATAGAGTTTATTCCGGAAATGAAACTGCTGATTTCAGAAATAAATTCTCTACTTGCAGAACATGCAGACCATTTTGAAACACTTCATACTTTTGAAGACCAATCAAGATGGATTAATCGTGAACTTTCAAGAGACTCATCCTATGTATTCTCTACACTTCCAAATAACATTCAAAGACAGCTGCTTATGGATAGAGATCCTCATGGGAATGTACAAGTTTCCAGAATTGAAACAGAAAAACTTTTAATTCAAATGGTAGCTTCCAGATTGGATGAATTAAAAAGGGAGGGTAAGTATAAAGGATTTTTTAGTCCTCAGGATCATTTTTTCGGATATGAAGGAAGATGTGCGTTCCCATCTAATTTTGATTCAGACTATTGCTATTCTTTGGGTTTCAATGCCTATGTTCTAGCTGCCTCTGACTTAACAGGATATATTTCATCAATTCACAATCTGTCACAACCAGTTGAAAAATGGACTGCAGGAGGTGTTCCTGTAACTATGATGATGAACATGGAACAACGACATGGGAAAAAGAAACCCGTAATTAAAAAAGCTATGGTAGAGTTAACTGGTAAACCATTTACTGAGTTTGTTTCAAAACGTGATATTTGGGCTATAAAATCATCTTATGTATTCCCTGGTGCCATTCAGTATTTTGGACCTGCTGAGGTTTGTGATGCAACATCACTAACCCTTGGTTTAGAAGGTGAAAAATAAAAGAGATGTCTAAACCGGCAACTCTCCCAATAGTAAGATTCAGTGTGAATCATCCCTGGATAATTATTTTGGCAACACTGATTCTTACTATTGGTTTAGCACTACCACTTCAAAATTTGCAGATAGAATCTGATGTTGAAAGTCTACTCCCTGATGAAGTCATATCAGGAACAAGCCAGGAACAGTTAAAGATATACGACAAACTCCTGATAATGGTAAGTGGAGATAAACTCTTCTCTGTAGAAGGATTACAGAGGTTTCAGAAAAGTTATCAGGAAATTAAGAATATTCTCCCTGTAAAGCAAGTTATAGACCCTTTTTCATTTACAACTCTTGAAAAAAATGGATCAAGACTTACTGCAGTTCCACTTTCACCAGGTGGAATAGCACCAGAAAATGATAAGGATCTTGAATTATTTATTAACAGATTACACAGGTCTAAATATACAGAAGGTTTTTTAACTTCTGCTAATATGGATGCTCTGGTAGTTATTTTTTTAATTGAAAAAAATAATAACTATAAAAAAAATATGCAGGATATTGAAAAGGTGCTGGATCCCTTAAAAAATGAACTTGAAATAGTCATTACCGGGACATTACCGTTTTCTGCAGAAACAGAAATATTTCTAACAGAAGGATTTGGAAAACTTCTATTATTTGTAATTATAACTATTCTTATAAGTTATTATTTGGGCTTTCAATCAAAACGTGCAGTTTTTCTTCCAATAACTATTGTTATAAGCGGCACCATTTTTTCTCTGGGGATAATGGTTCTGGTTGGTTTCAAATTATCTATGGTTAGTATAATATCCCCTCCCCTGGTACTAACCCTGGGAAGCTCATACAGTATACATGTAATGAGTGCTTATTATAAACTCTCCGGAATTAGTAATGAATCTAAAAAAGATATTATTATAAAATCCGTTTCAGATATTAGCGGAACAGTTATTTTGGCATCTTTTACAACACTTATAGGATTACTGAGCCTATTGCTGGCTACTATTCATCAAACCAGAGAATTTGCAATTATAACATCTCTTGGTATTTTATTTACTGCTTTTCTTTCTATAACTTTATTACCTGCATTTCTTTCCCTTCAGCCAGCTCCGGAGGGTAAAAAACTCAAAAGTCTGGAATCAGATCCTCTATCAAAATTTCTACACCATTTTGGTTCCCGTATTATAAACAGGAAAGTACAGGCTTTTATAATTATTTTTATAATAGTTTTTGTTTTTATTTTTCTACTACCCAGTGTTTCATTTAATACAACTCCAAGTAAATATTTTCCTAAATCTTCAAAATTAATAATTGACAATAATAAATTTTCCAAAAAAATAGGTGGTTTTGAGGAAATTAAAATATCGCTGGTTGGACCTGAAGAAGGATTTTTCCTTAAACCTGAAATTTTATCAAATATACATGAACTGGAACAAAAACTTATTGCTTTACCGGATATCAGTTATTCTTTTTCATTTCCAGGATATTTAAATTTTGCAGGATCAGTAATGACAGGAGAAAACGGATACTTCAAATCGAGAGGTCTTAATCTGCTGGTTTCCAGATTGTTTAATACAATAAATAAGGATAATAAATTTGTTTCTGAAGACTACTCAAACATAGATATAATAATCCGAATATACGATAAAGCTAATAGCTTACCTATAGATGAAGAAGGAACAATCACTTTGATAAATGATCTTGAAAGAATATTAAGCAGTAATTTAGATAGTAATATTAAATGGAATATAAGTGGTACAAGCCTAAACTTTCTTGAACTTTCAAATCAAATGAGAAAAGATTTTTTTGTTTCTACTATTGCTGCTTTATTCCTGATAGGGACTATTGCTTCCATATCATTTAAGTCAATTATAAAAGGTATCCTTGCACTCATTCCACTACTGACCGGCATATTCACCAGCCTCATTTTAATGGCTATTTTTCGCATACCCCTGGATATGACAACAATTATGGTCTCATGTATTTCTATTGGCGTAGGTGTTGATGATTCAATCCATTTTCTCTTACAGTATCAAAAACAAATAAATATAAATCCAGAAAATCATAGAACTGCAGTATATGAAACTCTAATTCATTCCGGAAGACCAATTGTAATTACAACACTCTCAATCGTATCAGGATTGTTATTTTTGAGTTTTGCACAATTTCAACCTATTAGATATTTTGGCTTATTAATTATTTTTACTCTAAGTACAGCTTGTTTGGCAACTTTATTCATTTTACCCCCACTTTTAAAAACTACATCAAAGGTTAAAAAATGACCAACACAGTACCAAAACTTATACCCATAGATAATGCTGCACAAATTTTTGTATCTATAAATTCAAAAAAAGAAACTACAATGTCCAGAATAGCTCTTACATTAAAGCAACCAGTCGATAAGGATAAATTAAATGAAGCTCTTCTAAATGTTATCAAAGTTTTTCCTTTTTTTCAGGTCTATTTAAAAAAACAGTTTTTTAACTATATATTTGAAAGAACAGATGATCTTCCTGTTATCGAAAATGATACAAAATGGACAAACAGATATGTCAATTTTAATAAAAACATGTTTCCCTTTAGAATTAAAGTTAAAAATAATACTATAGCCGTCGAATTATCACATATTTTATCTGACGGTTACGGAACACTTAGTTTTTTATTATCTTTAACAGCAGAATATTTACATATGCTCAATTATCAGCCAGGGGAATCTCTATTAATTAAAAAACCAGGTGACAAAATAGAAAATGAAGAATGGGAGTGTGCATTTCGCAACAATTTTTCCAAAAAAGGCCCAGGAATAAAAATTAATCCTTCAGCCTATATACCAAAAGGAGAAATGATTTCTGTTGATAAATATTATAGTACAAGAATAATTATGGATCTTGAAAAAGTTCGTAAAATAGCAAGAGAGCATAACGTAACCCTGAATGTTTATATATCTGCAATCTATACATTTGCCCTTCAGGAAATGTATATTGAAGAAATCAGGGATGGAAAAATAAAAAACACACTTCCTATAAGATTACAAATACCAGTAAATTTAAGAAAAGATTATCCAACCAGATGTCTTAGAAATTTCTCATATTTATACTCACCATCATTTAATATTACAAATGGTGCGTATTCTTTTCCAGAAATTATAGAAAAAATATCTCAGGCTATAAGACATGAAAGACACTCAGATTCTATTAAAAATCAGATATCACGTAATTTAAGAGCAGAAAGTAATTTATTTTTTAGAATATTACCACGAGTCTTTAAACAATTAATGTTCAGGGTATTCTATCAACTGTTTGCAAGAAGTCAGTATTCAGGCGTTTTAACAAATATGGGAGATATCAAATTACCTCCAGAGTTGGAAAAAGAAGTTAAATCTTTTGATATTATACCTTGTAATTCTCCTGTCCCAGGAAGAAATACAGCATTATTCAGTTATAAGGGTAAGCTTGAAATTAATATAGGAAGTTCCTGCAGCGATCTTAACCTTGAAAATAAGATTATAAAAAAGCTGAAAAAACTTTCTATAGAACATAAGGTTATTTATAAAAGGGATAATTAGATTAATCCTAGAGCTTTTCCTGTGTCACCAATTATTTCCAAAATTTGATTCAACTCAGTATCTGTATGTGTAGACATAAAACTGGTTCTTATCATTGCACGGTTTGGAGGTACTGCCGGAGTTATAACAGGATTAACATAAACTCCTTTTTCGAAAAGAGTCTTCCAGAATATAAAAGCTTTTTCGTTATCGCCTATAACAAGAGGAACAATGGGTGTTGTTGTAGATCCTGTATCAAAACCCATATCAGAAAAACCCTTAGCCATCTTTCTGCCAATCTGCTGTAATCGCTGTACACGTTCCGGCTCTTTTTTTATTATCTCCAATGCAGTAGATGCAGCTACAATATTTGCAGGAGGCATACTTGCACTGAACATCAGAGGTCTGGCAAAATGTTTTATATAGTCTATTATCTTGGAATCACCTGCTACAAAACCACCGATTGATCCAAATGATTTTGAGAATGTACACATCATTACATCTGCAAATGCAGAATTATTAAAATGTTCTGTGGTACCTCTGCCAGTTTCACCAAGAACTCCAATTGAATGAGCTTCATCAAGATAAATAGCCGCATTATACTTATCAGCAAGTAATCTCATTTGAGGGAGATCGACTATGTCCCCTTCCATACTGAAAACTCCATCTGTAACTATCAGTTTTGGAGCATCTTCTGGTATTGATTTTAAGATTCTTTCCAGTTCTTCATAATTATTATGTCTGTATCTGTGTACATTTACTGATTTATTTAATCCAACAGTAAGAAAAATTCCATCCATTATTGAAGCATGATTATATTTATCTGTAATAACATGGTCACCCCGGCCAACAAGAGTTGAAATAGCTCCTAAATTTGTTTGATGACCTGTTGTAAAACATAAGGCTTCTTCTTTACCTACAAAATCTGCTAATTTTTCTTCTAAATCTTCATGTAATGACAATGTCCCATTCATAAATCTGGAACCAGAACAACTTGTTCCATATTCTTTTAATGTTTTTACACTTGCTTCAACCATTCTGGGATCACCTGCCAGACCAAGATAGTTATTAGAACCAGCCATGAGAAGCTCACGACCTTCAATAATAACTTTTGTTCCGGCATTTTTCCCTATAGGCTTAAAAAAAGGGTAAATCCCTGCTGCTCTTGCCTGTTCTGCTTCTTTAAATGCATAACATTTATCAAATATCTTAAAATTGCTGCTCATTTTATCTGTTCTCCCTATTTTTTATTAATTTTCCTGACATCACTATCCATTATTGCAAAAATAAGGGCTGGAATAAATCTTTTTAATAAAAATGTTAATTTTCCCATAAATCCAGGAATGATCATAAATTTATTAGTTCTAATACCCTTAATTAAGTCTCTTGCTACTTTATCTGCACTAATTAGTTTAACATTACCTGAAATGGCATGAGTCTCTTCCGGTTTTGTTTTATTTTCCTCTTTCATTCCCGGAGTATCAGTATCCGGAGGGCAAAGGACTGAGACCCTAATTCCTTTTGGCTTTAATTCACCTCTGAGAGCTTCTGAGAGGCCAACAACTGCAAACTTGGAAGCCGAGTAAGCTGTAAACCCAAATACGCCAATAAATCCTCCAATTGAGGAAACATTAACTATATGACTACCTTTCTTCATAAAAGGAACAATAACTGAGAGAACATTCCAGGTTCCTGTTAAATTAGTTGCTATTGTTTTTTCATAACTGTTAAAAGGTATTTTTTCAAAATAATCAGGATATGCCATACCAGCACAGTTGATAAGTATATTGGGTATTCCAAAGTTATCCAATTGTTCTGAAAGAGCTTTTTTTACTTCCTTATTATTACTAATATCCAGAGAACAAATTTCTATTATATTAGTTTCATTCTGATCTTTTTCTTTAATTAATAGATCCCTGGCAGCTTCTAATTTTGTTACATTTCTTGAAATTAATAGTACAGATGCACCATATTTAATGAATTCTTTGGCTGTAGCAAGGCCAATCCCACTTGACCCGCCTGTAATGTATATTATTTTATTATTAAAATCTTTCATATTTCTATAGTGTTTTAATAAAACATCTCCTTCTTTTATGCTGCCGATGTTCATAATGTCTCCACATATCCTGAACAGCTTTGTTATCTTCAAGCTCTCCTGATGTTTCACATACCTGAATCCCGTTTTTTATAGCATTCTTATTAATTTCGTTAAACATAATAGATATTACACCATGACCAATATATTCTTTTTTAACCCCAATTAGATAAAAATCCAGTTTTGTTGGATGTTTTGTAGCCTGAAGCATATAAAGTAGGCCAAAAGGGAATTTTCTACCCCTAGCTTTTCTTAAAGCTTCTGTAAAAGAGGGGAATACAAGTCCTACCGCAACAACTTCATTCTTGTCATTTACAATAAATTTTGAATATTCAGGAATTAGAAACCCAAAATACTGATCTGTATAGAATTTTTTTTGTTTATCAGTGAAAGGAATAGTTCCAAAGAGATCAACATAGGATTCTTCAATAATATCCCAGAAACCGGGAATATAAGGTTTAACATCCTTTGCTTTTTTTGCATCCAAAAGATGTAATTTTGATCTTTTAAGAATTAAACTATTCACTCTGGCAATCTTTTCAGGGATAGTATCAGGTACTTTTATCTCAAATTCCAGCCAGTCCACTTCTTTTTTATAACCAAGCTTTTTAAGATGCTCCGGATAATATGCATAATTATAGATCATAGGGTATGTTCCCTGCTCTTCGAAACCTTCTATAAGCATCCCTTCTTCATCCATATCAGTAAAACCCATTGGCCCTTCAATAGATTCCAGGCCATTCTCTTTCGCCCAGACTTCCGCTTTTTTTAGAAGTTCTTTTGAAACTTCCTCATCATCAATAAAATCTATCCATCCAAACCTGGCTTTCTTTACACTCCATTTTTCTATAAGAGCATCATTTATTATTGCAGCTATCCTTCCGGCAATTTTTCCATCTTTATATGCTAACCAATATTTAACTTTGCAGTAATCAAAAGCAGGATTGGTATCCCAGCTAAGAGTATTTATTTCATCACTCATAAATGGAGGAGCCCAATACTGATTGTCCTTATAAAGTTTAAAAGGATATTTAACAAATTTTTTCAAATCATTTTTTGTTAGTACTTCTTTAATCTCAATGCCCATAATTCCTCCAAAGCAGTTTCTATTATAATATCCAAAAAATATTAATTACTAAAACTTACAGAAAAATACTCAGGTTCATCAAGTAAGAGTATTCTTAATAAAGGTATCTTAAATCTTACAGTATCCAAATCCAACTTAGTGCCACCACTTTGTGAAATTATTTTACCGTCTACATTTACATCAAACAGTAAATACGATTCTTGTATTCCTACCCGACTCTCATCTCCAAGTGCATATTGCATCATCTCAAGATAATCTTCATCTTTTAGACCTTGATTTGCCAATGGACCAAAACTTTTCATTAATGGAGAATCCATTGAAGGATTAGCCAATAAAAATTGTTCGACAGTTGTATAATTTATTTTAACAGACAATGTATGAATATTATTTTTACTGGAAAAACTAAAAATATCCATTATATTATTTTTACCCGAACCATTTAAAGCTGTTCGTATATCATCAAACAATAGAGTCCCCTGTAAAATATTACTGGAGGGATTTTCAAGTTTTTGTAGAGTTGAACCACGGGTTTCAGAAAAATCTTCTCTTATTTTTTCAATTTCAAATAAACTCTGACTGTTAATTGGGTTTGCACCCTCATCTGGGAAGAGCTCAGATAGTTGTAAAGCAACTTCTACAAAGAATGGTGCAAGAATAAGTTCAAAATCAATATCTCCGGAACCTTCTGCATTTATATTTAAAGTTTGTTTTAGTGTACAGGATTGGAAATTAAAAATTAAGAATAATATTGAGGATATTAGAATAATCCAGTAATTCTCTTTTTTTAGATGCAATTATTCTCTCCATCATCTTGTTTTAAACTTAGATATCAGGATGTTAACCAAATTAACTGAAAAAAGCAATAATGTATGAATAATATATAGATTTTTATAGCCTGACCATTAAAATGCTTAATATTTCTTTAAAATTCAATGTACATGGAGTATTCTTTAGACCAATCATGTTTATGCTGTCAAGTATATCTTTTTCTGTAAATCCATAGTCTGATAATCTGGAAATCCCATAGTTATCAACCCAGGTATTTAATGTCTTTATTAGGTTATTGCAACTTTCTTTTGTATTCATATTATTATTTCCAGTCAATGCAGCTCCTGCTTCTGAAAATTTTGTTAAAGATTTTGTATTTACAGAATCTTTACTATTCCTTATTTTATTAATAATTACTTCTGTAGCTGATCCAAGAAGAGTTCCACAAACAACACCATGAGGAATAGACCTCATTGCCCCTAAAACAGAGGCAGCTCCATGAACAACTCCAAGACCTGCATTTGCAAGGGTTATCCCGGACAGATATGATGCATATGCCATATCTGCTCTTGCTTCCATATCATCACCATTTTCTATAAGTCGAGGCAAACTTCTCCCGGCCAGTTTAAGGCCATAAAGAGCAAGAGGATCTGTAAATGGAGTTGCTTTTATGGAAACATAAGATTCCAGCAACTGTGTTACCGTATCCATACCAGAAGCGACAGTAAGGGAGAGAGGACAACTTTTTGTAAGTTCCGGATCTATAATAACTGTATCAGGGATATAACCTTCATGGCGAAGAGATTTTTTATAACCATCCTTTCCAATTTTTGTTATTACAGCATTTTTAGTTGCCTCAGATCCTGTTCCGGAAGTTGTAGGTACACAAATTAAAGGTTTTCGTTTACCTGTAGGTTCCTTTGTACCAACTCCTTCAAGATAATCAACAACACTTCCATCCATACATAACATAGCTGAAACAGCCTTTGCTGTGTCCAGAACAGTTCCTCCGCCAATGGCAACTATGGCATCAGTTTTTTTATTTTTTAAATTAGAAATAATTCCATCTACAGTTTCCGGATTTGTTTCGCCAACAGATTGAAAATGCACATATTTAATATTGGATTCAAAAATTTCCTGTTTTAAATTCGCCCAATAAGAAGAACTTACAAATGAGTTTCCTCCTGTTATTACCACAATATGAGTAAAACCTCTGGCAGTAATAATTTTGGTTAAACCATTTATTGTACCAATTCCGAAATTAAGTTCAGGTATTGCTGATATTTTAAAATTTTCCATAAAGAAAGACTGCACTAATTCAGGATTGTTGTCAATTTTAATTTTTAGTTTTTCATTTCTTCTATCTCCTGATATACTTAGTTGACAAAAAGGAGCCCTTTAATGAATAAAATTAGCAAGTATGAACGTCCTTCATGGGATGATTATTTTATGGAAGTTGCAGATGCGATTTCAAAAAGAGCTACATGTGACAGAGGCAGAAGTGGTTGTGTAATAGCCAGAGATAAACAACTTCTTGTTACAGGTTATGTAGGCTCCCCCCAGGGGCTTCCCCACTGTGATGAAATAGGCCACCAAATGAAAAAAGTCATACATGAAGATGGCCATATAACACAGCACTGTGTAAGAACAGTTCATGCAGAACAAAATGCAATATGCCAGGCTGCAAAACGTGGTATATCTATAGATAAAGCAACCTTATACTGTAGAATGACCCCCTGCAGAACATGTGCAATGTTAATAATTAACTGTGGGATTGTCAGAGTTGTATGCGAAAACAGATACCATGCTGCAGATGAATCAGAAGAGATGTTTAAACAGGCCGGAATACAGTTGGATTATGTAAGCAAAGAGATATTAAAATACAAGGAACAGTAGAGACGCCCAATTTGGGCGTCTCTACTGTCCAAACAGATTCTGTTCCTACTGTTTATTCCTTTTCCAATTCCCTGTAAAGAATAGCAATATTACCAATTACAGAAATAACATTGGCCTTAACAGAATCAGATAATGCCCCTGTTAATGCCCGGCGATCATCTTTAAAATCCTGATATTTTATTTTTATAAGTTCATGATAAGCAAGTGCAGCATCAACTGCTGCAATAAGTTCCGGTGTCACACCATTTTTACCAATCATTACAACTGGTTTTAAGGTGTGAGCCTCCTTTCTTAGTATATTTCTTTGTCTGCTGCTTAATTTTTTCATTAAAATTTAATCCCCATCCATTTTTCCGGATCAGCCATAGCCTGATCTATAAGTCCAATAGAAACATTATCAGTTGTTTCTGCTATAAGATATTCTGATCCTTCATAATAATAAAGTGCACCAGTACCTTCAACTGCTACACCTGCCAGACTGTGGCTGTATTCAGTTGACACCATTAATATACTATCTATGCCATTGTATTCAAGTAGCATAACATATAAGAGTGATCTTGAGTCACAATCACCTGCAGCTTCAAAAACAGTATCAATAGGACTCATAAAATCAGACAAAGTTCCTGTTCTTATATACTCAAATTCCTGAATCCAGGACAGAAGCATAGAACTTTTTTCCAGAGGATTCAAACTTTCAAAATCTTCTGCTATTTCACTGGCAGCTATACGGGCTATCCGGCGAAGACGATTATAATTATCCCTGTATATAAGTTTATAATATCGTGCCCAGGCTAAATCTGAAAGATTGGAATTAGTATATTGAACAAGAATTCTAGCTTCTCTTTCGATAAGAATCCGTGAAGTATCTATTTCCTTCATATCAAAGGAAACAGGTATTTTTTTTGCACCCATAGTTAAATAGTTAATTGATTTATCCCTACCTGGCCATGGATAGTAAAATTGGCTGACAGGTCCCGGGTTTTTTAATCCTGTTTCATTAATTGAAAAGGAATCAATAGATGAAATAAGGAAATCATGGGATAAATTATAGTTTTCTTCATCACTAAATGCTAATAGGACAATATCTTCAAACTCACCTTCTATACAAATCAAATAACCCTTATAATAATAACCTGAAGATTCAAAAGTTATACTTGCAAAATAACTGTCTTTTGTGTCAAACAAGAATTGCTCTCCTTCTCCGGAAGAGCCAAGTTCCTTTGATACATAATTGTATAAATCAACAGCACTTGTAAAACTATTTCCAGGATATTGCTTAAGCTGAAAGTATGCTGAATCTGTTGGATCCGCAAAAGTTACTTTATCTTCTCTATTTTCAAGAACATACCAGCCCTCAGGAACATTAACAAAACTAGAAGAAAATAACCCTGCTTCCCAGGAAAAAACATAAATTCCTGTAAGTAAAAGATATATCAATATAAATTGTCTTTTTAGCATAATATATAATCGGCTGAACCCTTGAATAGATAAATAAACAAGAATTTTATAGCACTTAGTTGTTAGAAGTATAAATACTTTTTAAACCTAAATTGAAAACTCAAAGCTTAATTCTGTTCTGGTCAAAACTTCTGTACGTTTGCCAAAGATTGCTACTGTGTGTTCAAATTGTGCAGTAGATTTACCATCAGAACTTATAATAGACCA
>DAOVSY010000532.1 GCA_030633365.1 Spirochaetaceae bacterium
CCATAATATTTGTTCTTTCAGGACCAATAACATCAAGAATAGCTCTGTCCCCTACCAACTGATTAATTGTTGACTGGGAAACATCCCTTATTGTTTGATCTCTGTATACAACATTAAACAACCATGCTTTAGGATCGGTAATTCTATACTGAATAACCCATTCCACATCGATGATATTAAGATCACCTGTAAGCATAATTGATTCTTCGGGATAATCACCCCTTGAATATACAGTGTTTATTCCAGCCTGTTCTGTTCTAAAACCAAATGTCATATTCTGAATTTGCTGGGTTGGTACATTGTAGTTTTTTTCAATGCCAAAAGGCAGTTTAAACTGAAGCCCTGGACCAGCCATCCTGTTAAATTTTCCTAACTGCAGTACGACCGCTTGTTCTGTCTGATCAACTACATAGAAGCTGGACATTACAAGACTAAGGGCAGCAATTATGATAATCACAACAATAACGAGTTTAGGGTTCATTTTAAACTGCGGCATTGGTGTCACATTCTGCTCGGACATACATCCTCCTTTAAAAGATTAATTATATAGCTTCAAAATACCCACAGAGTGATTTCGAGTCAAGAGAATAAAACAATGAGTTAACAGATATTATACTTGACAGTTTTTGTAGTATTTCCTACGCTGTTTTATGGAGAGACATATATGAAAAGGAATATAATTGTATTATTAATTCTAACCATAACTGTTTTTGCCGGAGCTCAGCCTCTGGATCGTCAGATAAAGAATCTGGCCGAAGAAATTACCCGTGGATACCTGGAAGATGTTGAAGATCTATTAATTAAACCACGGATAGGTATTGGAGACTTCTCTGAGGAATCAGATGGAGCTATTAAAAACTCTGTTGGTTCTCTTGCCTCTGCACTACTCACTAATGAATTCAGCCGATCAACAGTATTCTCTGTAATTGAACGTCAGGACCTTGAAGCGATAATGAAAGAGTATAGCCTTAGCCTATCAGGACTTACAAGCGAGGAAACATCTCCTGAACTTGGGGAGTTGCAGGGGGTGGAACTACTGCTCCTTGGTTCAGTTTCCGAAGCTGGTGAAATTTATATTATTTCTGCCCGCCTTGTAGAAGTTGAAACAGGAAAAATTATTACCAGCTCCAGTATTAAGGTAGGGCGTACCGAGATTGAACAGGAATCTCAGCTATTCATATCTTCAACATTTCAATCCCCCTATGGTATTACTTTTTCTCCAAATAGCTCTGCACTTATAGAGATCGGGGGAAATAATAATATTTTCCTTCTATCCTCTGTTGATGCCGGATATCGTTTAACAAAATGGCTTGTTCTTTCCCTGGGATATGCAAATATCACGGCAATGGAAATGAATGGTCTGGATGCCAAAGAAATAACGATTTCGATTCCCTCTGGGGACTATGGTGTAACCCGTTATTTCCAGTTTTCAGGTGATGGTTTGAAATTTGCTGCTACAATAGAGGCTTCTCCAACTGCCAGACTCTCTCTTGGAGGGCATCTGGCAGCAGTTGTGTATGCCAATGCAAAGCTGGAACAGGATATTGCTGATTTCAAGGTCTGGAAGATTGACGAAGATGGAATTATATATCTTGGTGATGAACGAATTATTGTAGATGGGTATACACATAGCCTTTATGCGTCTTTTCATGCATCTTTAAGCGCAGATTACCTTATTTCCCAAAGGCTATCATTTTTCGGAAGGGTCGGAGGTTTCTATTTGCCGGAGTTTGCACCTGTCTGGTTTGAATCTTCAGGGGTCATTAGAGATTTTGAAGACAGCTCAGGGGAACCAGATATTGAGTTCAACGGTGCATTCCCTGATTATCCGGGTATCAACTTCGCAATAAACAGCACAGGAGAAAGAATTGGTTTCTCAGCATTGGGAGTATCTGTTCAACTGGGTATAGCTGTTAATTTTTAATATTGATCAAAACCAATGAATTTAAAACCTTGACTCAGCTGTCTCTTTTTGATCTAATTATAAAATGAAAATATTAATGGTATCCAGTGAGTGTGTTCCCTATGCTAAATCGGGTGGTCTTGCAGACGTTGTTGCGGCTCTTTCCCGTCAGTTATATGTTTCCGGACATGATGTAAGAATTTTAAATCCGGGATATTCATTTCTGGAATTTAAAAAATCTGAAACTGCAAATGATAAACGCGATGTAGCAATGAGTTTAAAATAAGAAATGCTTCAAATAACAAAAAAAACCCTGCCAGACAGCAAAGTTAAGGTTTATTTTACTATGCATCCTCTATTTACAG
>DAOVSY010000119.1 GCA_030633365.1 Spirochaetaceae bacterium
CCATACTCCTTGAAAATTATGGTCGACCTGTTTTAAGAAATCCTGATGTAAAAATTCCATCTGGTAAATTCTCATCATAAACAATTTTATCCATTTTCAGGATGGTTGAGTGACCTGTCTGAACATTTTCCATTTTTGTAATCCTCGGAGTCCAGTAACCTTGTATCTTTTCAATATTATCTGTTGTAAGTTTTTTAATTAGTTTATTCTTCTTGTCATACATTTCAACATAGACTGGTAGAAGCATTTCTTTACTAATCCAGCTGATAGTTCGAAAATAATCACTTCCGGCAGATTTCATTGGTTTTGTTTCTACAACCCAGCATTGTTCATTGTCCAGCCCTTCCTCTCTTAGGAGAGAGTAGTTTGCTTTATCAATATCATTTGCTCCCATATCAGCATAGGTGAAATCCGTTCCAAGGAAGGATTGATCAGCATCACTGGTTGTAATTCTTTTTGTTCTTTTTAATGCAGGCATATATATCCATTGTTCCGGAACTTTTTCACTATGTCCTATAGATAAAAAACGGGTATCTTTAACAGATGAAGGTCTATGAAAAACAATCATTGTATTCATTTTTTTTTCACTGTTTTCTTTGCTGTAAAGTTCAAGAATTCTTGTACTGATATTCCCCCGTTTATCTATAAGATCCATAGAGACAAGGGCGTGTGTACTTTTCCCACGATCCTGTGCCTGAATCAACTCTATTATTTCTCTTCCTGTTGTCTGGGCTGTAATACCTATTACTGCTGTAAATATAAAAGCTGCTGTTAGTAAATATTTTTTCACTTATTTTATCTCCCCGGGCTTATAGCTTTCTGCTTATGAATTTAGGTTTAAACATTTCCAATAGTATGGGCAGTAGTGTAAGAGAAGCTGTACTGGAAGTTATCATAGTAATGGCAATTAATAATCCAAAGTAATTAAGTGGATTAAACTTTGAAAATAGTAGAACCATAAATCCGGCAGCAACAGATATGGCGTTAACTATAATAGCTTTCCCTGCACCTGCTAAAGTATTTCTGGCTACTAATTCCAGATTATCGGTTTTAATTCTTTCAAAATGGTAGTAACTAAGATAGTGAATAGTATAATCAATTCCAATCCCAATGGAAACAGCAGCCACCATTGCCGTAGAGATATCCAGACGAATTCCAAATATCCCCATTACACCAAAATTAATTAGAACAGTAAATCCAATGGGTACAATCCCAATTAATCCTCCTGCAATGGATTTATGAGTTAAACTGAGTACAATAAATACAAGAGTAAGAGATATAAGAATACTCATTGTTTGAGATTTTGTTATAAGGTTCATAAGTGTATGCATTAGTGTTGATGTGCCTGTTATTTCAAGACTATATCCTTCAGGGAAATTTATCTTTGCAAATGCTGCAGCATCTTTGGCAGCGTTATTGGCAAGTATTGTTCCAGGGTCATTAAGTTGAACAAGTATTCTTGTTTTCATGGGTTCAATGTCATCATCTGTAAGAGCACTGAGATTCCCTGAAAACAATAGAAGATATTGGGAAATAAGATTTTTTAATTCCTCTCTGGAATCAACTGGATATTTTGAAGGATCATTTGGAATTTCATAAAAAGCTGCACCTTTATAGTTAAGTTCTTTATTTAATTCAGCTATAAGTTCATTGGCACTCATTTCTGTATTATCTGATAATACATATGCCTTATTTAAAATTTGCAGTAAATCATTATAAGATATAGATAGTTCATTATTAATACTTTTAGATTCTTTTAGTATTTTATTTTCATCAATTATTTCACTTGAAATATCCTCTTCTACAAAAAAACTACTAAATTCAAATGACTCATTTTCTTTATATGTACTTTTTTCTGTAGTGCCAAAGGATTCATCTTCTATACTGTCTGAGTAATTCATAACCTGATTCAGTTTTTTTATAAAATCGGTAAACGAAATAACTTTCGTTATTTGCGGGTATTTTGCTTTAAGAAAAGCATTCATTTCGTCTATAGCAATTAGAATTTCCGGATTAGTAAGATCTCCTGGTTTAGTTCCAGAGACTATAATTTCAAAAAAAGTTGTACCATCAAATTTTTCATTCAGAAAATTATCTGCAATACGTATTTGGGTGTCTTCCTTAAAATATTCAACAAGTACACTATCTCTGTTTATCCGGGTTGTGCCATAAATACCAGCACCTAAAATAATTAGAAAAAGAAAGATAACCCTTAGATTATGACTATGAAAGAACTTATATAAAATATTAAAAGCTGCAGTATTTTGACCAAATATATTTTCTCCTGCAGATTTAAGACTACTGTGCCTTAAGAGAAGAAGAGCAGGAATTAATGTTATAGACACCAGAAGTGCAAAACCTACTCCAATTGCAGTGAAGGTTCCAAAAGTTTTCATGGGTATAACATTACTGGAAATAAGTGAACCAAATCCAATTATTGTTGTAAGCCCTGCAAGCAGAACAGGTTTACCTATTCGTTTTACAGTTGATAAAATTAATTCTATATGTTCGGTCTCATTTAATTTGAAATTTTTAATTCTTATTTCATCATAGTAGTGACTTATAATATGAATCCCATATGCAGAACCCACTGCTACAAGGAGTACAGGAATAATTGTATCAAGCATGGATAAAGATATTCCAAGGAGCGACATTAGTCCCATTGTCCAGACTATACTTATTATTATAGTAAGCAGGGGCAGTATTACTCCTCCAAGCCTTCTGAAGGATAAATATAAGATTAATATAACAACTAAAAGAACCAGAGGAATAAGATTTATTAGATCAGCTTCCATATTATTGCTTATAAGGTAGGTTACCGCAGGAAGGCCTGTTATATACCAATTTATAGATGGATCATTAATTTGTATAAGTGTATTTTCTATATAATTATATACATAGTTTCGTTCTGTTTCTGTTGGTAAGGTTTTTAGCTTTACAAGAATTTGTGCTGCACTGAAATCACTTGAATAAAGGGAGCCTTCATATATATCCCAGGATAATAGTCTTTCTTTAAGTTTTAGAATATCATTTTCAGTGCCTTCATAATCCTCCAGCATGGGTTTTACTTCCAGACCATTTATAGTCCCTTCAATATAGCTTGTATTAGCAAATGAGCTTACTTCTACATCAAAATTCATTGTTTTAAATTTTTCTGTAAGATCTAATATTAATTCAATAAAATTTTCTGTAAAGATAGTTCCTGAAACAGATTCTATTGCTATAGCAAATACTCTGTCACCTCCAAACTGTTCTTCATTTTCATAATATTTTAGTACTTCAGGGTGATCTTCCGGGATAAAAGAAAGAATGTCATTATCCAGACTTAAATGAATTAACTGCCAGGAAAAAAATAAAGTGATAATCCCAATTAAAAGAATTATTAATTTAGGATATTTGAAAAACCGGTACATCTAAACTCCATTATGCCTATATTCAGACTGATTCTTAATTTTTTTATACAACTGTATTTAACGCAATTTCCATCATATCTGTAAAAGTCTTTTCCCTGTCCTCTGAGCTTGAGGAGGATCCGTCTACCATACTGTCACTTATTGTAAGCAGGGTTAGTGCCTGTACACCAAATTTTGCCGCAATTGTATATAAAGCTGCAGCTTCCATTTCCACAGCAATAACACCAAAATCTGCCCATAATTTCCAGGAATCAGGATTATCTGCATAAAATATATCAGAAGAAAGAATTTTCCCTACATGGTAATTGCATTTTTGCTGTTTAGCCAGGGAAACAGCTTTTTCCAGTAAATCATAATCCGCAGTTGCTGCATAATCCATACCCGAAAATCTTAATTTATTAAAAGAAGCATCTGTAGAAGCTGACATGGCAATTACTATATCACGGAGCCTTACATCTTCCTTCATTGAACCTGCTGAACCTACTCTTATTAATTTTTTTACACCATATATTTCTATTAATTCAGTTGCATATATAGAAATCGAGGGTATTCCCATACCAGAACCCTGAACAGAAACTTTTTTTCCTTTATAGGTTCCTGTAAATCCATACATACCTCTTACTGTATTGTACTGTACTCTATTTTCAAGATAATTATCTGCAATGAATTTTGCTCTTAAAGGATCTCCAGGCATAAGAACTGATTCTGCAATGTCACCTTTTTCTGCACCAATATGTATACTCATTTAATTATCCTCTTTTAATATTTATTTATCTGCCCTTTCTATCATAGATCTATGCCATTTGATAAGCCATTCTTCTCTTTTTGGGCTTTTGCCCATGCAATCTGCTAAAACCCTGAAGACAGGCTCTGTTCCAGAGCCCCTCATCCAGATATAATCTGTATCCTGTCCGTTTTTATTAGAAAAAATAATTTTAAGTCCGCCTTTCTCCAGGCCCGTTCTAAAATCTTTACCAAATCCTGTTTTTTCATCCTGTCCTTCATAGTTAATTTCTCTCCAGGCAAAAATTCCAAACTCCCCTTTAAGGAACTCTTCTTTATTTTCCCAATCCTTAAGAAAAATTTCTTCATATCTTTTTTTTAGTATACTATGATCAGTTGTTGATATATTCATAATTGCTTTATCATCATAGGCACTGGTTGTTGTAAAAGGAGGTAGAGTGGCAAGAATATCATTAATTCCATATCCTGTCTTATATTTATTATTGTAAGTATCTTTCTTTCCACTAAGATCACACCATATTTTAAACAGATCCTCAAATAGTAAAAGTTTAATAACTGCAAAAACAGTATTTATGGGATCCCTTACGGCTGCAGGGTGAGTGATATTTCCTCCATTTGATCCTTCTCCAAGAATACGTACAAGAAATCCCTTTTTTCTTAATTCTTTTGCAAGGTTAACAACATTTGCTTCACCAACTTCTGCTCTAAAAACTTTTACATTAAAAATTTTGGCAATTGTGTCTATTCTCATGGACGTAGGACCGTTGATGGCTATTGCCAAAGGGGTACTTTTTTTATTTAAAGTCATAAAGGCAAGTTCAGAGAGAACTGCCAAAGCAAAAACTTCCTGGGCTTCCAGTATTTCTGCTTTTCCAGTAGTCTCATTTATGTATACAAGGTTGCCTCTGTCTCCATCATTATCAGGAACATAACCAAGTACATATCGTCTGTCTATTTCATAGTATTTTTCCAGTTCCTGTCTGCATGTATCTAGACTAAAACCTTCCGGAACAATTCTATGGACAATTTCTCTGGGTTTGTTATTAATACTTTTTACTGAGATTCCATAACTTTCAAAAATATCTCTATCTATTGATAATGTTCTTGCACTTCCATTTAATTCAGAAATTACCCCGATCTTTCTTTTTTTAGCAGCACTTGATAACTTTGTCTGCATGGCCTCTATGCTGGAAAGTTTATCTGAATTTGCAATTACAGTTTTAGAGAAACTTAGGTATTCTGTATAAGCTTTATCTTTCCATAAAGGAATAGATTCAATTACACTGATATATTTATTTTTATCAAATGTCGAAATTGTTTTAATAACTTTGTTTATTATTGTTTTATCTGCCAGTAAATCTTTAAATCTTTTAATAAGTTCCCGGGATTCATCACCTCCGAAAACACCACCTCTGGATCCAAATTTTAATCCATTATGGCCTATAGGATTGTGACTCGCGGAGATATACGCAAAACCGTCAATATCGGAATCTACAGCAGAGTAAGCCATAATTTCAGGAGCGGCTACAATATAAAGAGATCTGATCTCTATACCCTGACTCAGGAAAATCCTTGTCATAGCATCGGCAATAGCTGGACCAGTAAATCTGGAATCCATTCCAATAAGAATAAGGGCTTGTCTGTCTGTTATTCTTTTTTTTAGAAATTCGGTAAAGCTTAAAGCCATTATGGCTGCAATAATATAATCTTCTGAAGAGATATGTTCTGTAATGCTTTCCTCTTCCCCATTAACTGCAAATATCTTTCTCCATCCACTGGCGGAGAGAATCATAGGTTTGGATGCTTCAATAAGTGAAGTATAATTTGGGAGTGTTTTAAAATAATCAGTATCCGGATCAGCTATTAAAAACCCTGTTGCTTCATCAAATCTCTCCATCCATCTCCCCTAAATAATAAAACTATGTTATCCTGATTATTAATTATTCATTTTTAGTTTTTCATTATATTCTATCCTATATTTAATATCCTGTGGAGGCAAGATGAGTTTAGGGAATCCTGTTCCGAGAGTGGCTGCAATACATGATATATCCGGTTTTGGTCGTTCTTCACTAACAATAGTATTACCTGTATTATCTGCTATGGGAGTACAGGCAAGCCCCCTTCCTACAGCACTTCTGTCAACTCAGACTTCCGGTTTTGGTGACTATTTTTTTCTGGATCTATCCGACGAAATGATTAAAATTTCCAATCATTGGAGAAAGTTAAAGATAAATTTTGATGCAATATATACAGGTTTTTTGGGTTCCAGCAGACAGGTGGATATTGTTTCTGATTTTATTGATGATTTTAGTTCTAAAGGGCAGTTTACAGTAGTTGATCCTGTAATGGGAGATGATGGGGAAACTTATGGGCCATATGGAAATGATATGATTTTTGCAATGCAGGAATTAGTAAAAAAGGCAAATATAATAACTCCTAATTTTACAGAGGCTTGTCTTCTTTTAGATGAAAAATATAGAACAGATATAAAAATCCCCCTTCTTAAAGACTGGATGCGTAAATTATCAGATAAAGGACCGGAGAAAGTAGTATTTACAAGTGTTCCTGTGTCAGATAAAAGCAGATCTTTTGTTTTTGCCTATGACCGGTCATTTGATACTTTCTGGAAGGTCAGCTGCAGTTATATTCCTGCTGCATACCCAGGCACAGGAGATATTTTTACCAGTGTATTAACAGGGGCATTATTACAGGGAGACAGTCTTCCTATAGCACTGGATAGAGCTGTTCAGTTTGTTTCATTGGCAATAAGATCAACTTTTGGATATAACAGTCCGGGAAGGGAAGGTGTTATGTTTGAAAAGGTTCTATATAGTCTTATGACACCTGTGACGGTCAGTAATTATGAGATAGTGGAGTAGAGATGTTGTTAAAGGATAAATGCAGGAAAAGAGGTATAAGGTCTATAGTTGCAACCGATTTTGATGGAACTCTCCTTCAGAGTGATCACACTGTATCAGACCGCAGTCGGGATACTTTGGAAATGCTTGGGGAAATGGGGGTTCTTCGTGTAATTGCAACTGGGAGATCTTTTTTTTCCCTGCAAAAAGTTCTTAAAGAAGATCTTCCTGTCGATTATCTTATTGTAGCTTCCGGTGCGGGTATATATTGTAGGGAAAGTAAAGAACTTATATATACTACAAATCTTTCTTTATCAGACACAGAGTTTATTGGTGATCATTTAACCGGACTTGGATGTGATTTTATGATCCATCATCCTCTTCCGGATAATCATAAATTCCTTTTTCATCATAAAAATAATAGCAATCAGGACTACCATCAGCGATTCAATATTTACGAAGAGCATGCAAAACCCCTCAGGAATTATTTGGAACTTCCGGACGGAAGCTCACAGTTTCTAATTATAGATCCTCCCGGGGGGACTGTTTTTAATAAACTAAGTTCTATTCTTTCCCAATATACAGTTATAAGAACCACTTCACCTCTTGATCATGAATCAACATGGATTGAAGTATTTCCTTTAAAAACTGATAAAGGTAAAACGTTAAAAATATTGACAGAAAACTACAATCTTGGTGCAGCCAATGTATTGACTATTGGTAATGATTTTAACGATGTCCATATGCTTCGCTGGGCAGAAGAATCCAGAGTTGTTTCCAATGCCCATGAAGATCTTAAAGCTGAGTTCAAAACTGTTGGTTCCAATGACAATGAGGGATTTTCTGAAGCAGTTGAAGAATGGCTTAGGGAAAGACCCTGATGATTGCAATATTAACTGCTCTTGAATCTGAGTCCGAATCCTTTATTATTAAGATAAAAAACAAATCTATACATTATTGGAATAAGTATAAGTTTGTAACTGGGACATTTGCAGAACAGGAATGTATCATTGGGCATACTGGTATTGGCAAAGTTAATTCGGCTGTTGTTACAAGTTATATAATTGAAAAATATAATCTTTCCATTGTTTTTTATACTGGAATTGGTGGAGCATTAAAACCTGATCTAAATATTGGAGATGTAGTAATAGCCGAAGATTCTGTTCAATGGGATGCAGATATTGCATCTTTTGGATTTCAAATTGGTGAGTTACCTTTTGAGAACACTGTATCTGGTGAAAATAAAAGTGTTAATAATGTAAGATTTTATAAAACTGAGCAAAATTTTCTTGAAAAAGCTCTTGAATGGAATCCCGGTGGCTTTAAAGTTAAACAGGGTAGAATTATTACTGGTGACAGTTTTTTTACTACCAGCATGCAAAAAATAAAAGCTGATATGG
>DAOVSY010000121.1 GCA_030633365.1 Spirochaetaceae bacterium
ATAAAGTGTAGCATAGGATTCAAGAGAGGGTTCAAACATTTCGGCAAAGGAAACGTAATCTTCTACTTTTGGTTTTACTTTAATTGCCCATGAATACTTTATTCCATAAGGAGAAATATCTGCTTCCATTTCCGGATTTTTACTAATTTCTTCAAATGCAGGTCCTACACTTAAGGGTGCAGTGAACGCTTTAGCCAGTTTGGCATCTCTGAACTTAATTGTTATATCAAATTTATCGTCCCAAACATTGTCTGAGGAACCTTCTGATACAAACTCATCGTATTTTTGTCTGTGTCTTAAAGTATAACCAAAATTGTGAACCATACCGTATTCACTATCCAGATATTCAACAATTCTGTAACCAGGTTCAAGAGGATCATCCTCTTCTTCTACTTCCACACTGTTTTCTGCTGCAGCTTCTTTTACAAGAGCCCAGAGTTCTTCCGGTTTGTAATCTTCAAGATTAATTAGCATTTTGTACTCAACAGAATCAAGCTGCTCTACCACAGCAGGATCATCAATAACAAAGTAACTGTTCTGTGCATGGGTACTTCCACTGTTTTCAGATGAAGATTCTTCTACAACTACAACATCTTCTTCTGTCACAGTTTGCTCCGGAGCTGTAGCACAGGCTGCCAGAAATGCTATTGCCAACATAATTAGAAATAATTTTTTCATAGGGTAATTCTCCTTTTTAATTTATTAATAATTACCCAAATAGAATGATCTGTCCAATTAGAATATTTAATGTGTCGTATAGAAGAAAATTATCCTGTAGAGACGCAAGATCTTGCGTCTCTACGGGATAATTATTTCCCGGGATTCCACCGCCCAGTAAGCATCACCATAATCTACATATAGTTCTGTATCCGCTTCAATATTTTCATCTGCTACAAAAAATATTTTCCACTCATTTTCTATTACTGCATGTTCTATTCTTAAATTGGGATGAAAGCTATGGTTTACAAAACGAAGAACTCCTCCGGCATACCGGGCATTTATCTCCAAAGGAGGAAGGCCTGGTATATCATCTGGATAGTCCCAGGCATATTCGGTTTTAGCAGAGGTTTCTTTAATTGAAGGATCAAAGTGAAAGGCTTCCTGAACTATACCTGTATATTCATCTATCAGATCATCTGCCTTTAAAGGTTCAGCTGCGAACAGCCCATAGCCAATAAGGTCATTAACTTTTTTTATATAAGTGGGTGGGATAAGTTTTTTTATTAGTTTTTCACCATATTTTTCTTCCAGATAGATAAACTCATCATAATTATCCAGATAATATTTACTTACCCTTTTGTCAGGAGTATTTATTCCTGAAAATACCATCTCATTATTGTTTAAATAACGTAAATTAAGATTGGAGAACAATATCCTGATAGTTTTTTCTGTATCAAATTTATCCATAGTAATAAATTCACCTTACATCTACAGGAATGGTAAATATAAAAGTTGATCCTTTATTTTTACCACTACTTTTCACAACTATCTCTCCTCCATGAAGATCTACAAAGCTTCTGGCTAAAGTAAGTCCAAGACCTGTCCCCTGAAATTTTCTGGTTACAGAACCATCAATTTGTTCAAAAGGAGAAAAAATACGCTTACAATCCTCCGGGGTCATTCCTATGCCTGTATCAGAAATTGAAATTCTAATTGATGGTATTGGCATTTCAATTAACTCTGCTTTTAGATCTATTTCCCCACCATTTGGCGTAAATTTAATAGCATTGGAGAGAAGGTTATATAAAATTTGTTTTATCTTTCGCTCATCTCCGATTATAAATTCAGGAATATCTCCAATAGTTTTTGTTACCTTAATATTTTGCTTTAGAGCTTGTTCTTCTATTATTTTCAGACTGTTTTCCAAAACAGATTTTAAATAGACTTTTCCTTTTTCCAGGATCATCTTGTCAGCTTCAACTTTAGAAATATCCAGAATATCATTTATAAGAGAAAGAAGATGCTTACTGCTTGAAAGAGAATCACCAAGATATTCTTTTTGAGTAGCATTCAAATCTCCTACAACGCCTCCCTCAACCAGTTCAGTAAACCCGATTATATGATTCAAAGGTGTTCTTAGTTCATGGCTCATATTAGTCAAAAACTCTGTCTTGGCAATATTTGCTGCTTCTGCAGCTTCCTTTGCACTCCTTAATTTTTTTTCTGTATTATCCCTGGCGCTTAATAGATCATCTATCTCCCATTTAATTAGATCAATAGCATCAAATACATCCGAATATGAATGTGCTGTAGACCTTACATTTCTTCCTACAGATTTATCACTCTCCCAATCTATTTTAGCAATATGTTCTAAGATTTCATTTACATATTTACCTTTCTTAAATGGTGAAAATAATTGAGGTCTGAAATTTTTTTTTGATTCATAAGAAGATGCAAAGGAAAGAGCATTTTTATAGTTATCTGTAATGTGAATTTTAAATGGCAAAAATAGTTTTGCAATATAAAGCCCTGCTCTCAACTGTTTATTAACCCCATAAAAAATAGCTACTTTAATTGGGAATTTTTTATGTATATCATATTCTCTATTTGTATATAATTTACGTACTTTATGATTAGTTCCTTTTGAATTACCTAAATCTAAAATATAAACATGAGGAGCCCCATGTAAGTTCATTGCAGTTAAAACTCTTTCATGTAAATCCTTCGAAGGGTTTACATGTCTTTCTTCAAAGAAACCACTTGATACACCATGAAGAATATTTTTACTAATAATTTTATATTGTATTGAAAACTCTCCATCTTTGAACAACCATTCTTTTTGATCATCAATCTTACCATCATCAGCAGCAGGGATATTATTCTCAGAATAGTCTTTGAATCCCATTTTATCATTAAGAAGTAGTTTCTGGGCAGCTAAAACTGCCTCAGAATAATTTTTAAATATTTTAGCATTAAAATTTATGACATTAAGTTTTATAGCAAATTTTATACTTAAAATTACTAAAGGAGAGGCTCCATAGAAGAATAGACCCAAAAGACCTTTACGATTTTTGTAATAATTAATAAAATGTTTATACACTTCTATTGTTGTATGTTTATAATTTGAAATATCATTTAAAAGAATAAACCCAGAACCTTGAGGGATTACCTCATTAATAATTTTATCATTAAATAATTGTATTTTATTAATATTTTCAAAATTTGTAGTACCTGAAATTAGTGCCAGAAGTATTCGATCTCCCAGTAATTTTAATGATAAATTATAGTCATGGCCAAATTTTACATCTGTCCATTCGGGTTTAGAAATAATTTTTAATCCTGATACAGGACATATTTCACTTATTTCTTGTTCATTCTTATCTGTATTAATAGCAACAGAATCTAAAATATTTTTTCCAGGAAATTCTAAAATACTGGATTTGCTGCTTAATATAAGTTTTTGAGCAGATTTTACCGCATTGGAATAATTATCTACTGCTAATATTTTAATCTTTTTTATACCAGCACGCTTGCTAAGATTAATACCAACTCTTATTATAGGCGACAGGTTGTAAAAAAATATACCAAGAAGATTTTTACGTTGTTTATAATACGTTATTAGATATCTACGAGTTTCTTTTGTGATTTTCTTAAAACTGGCCATATCATTTATCATTATGAAACCCTGATTTTCAGAAATAACATCGTTGATGATATTATCACCAAATAAAAATGCATCTTTAATATCCTGTAATGAGGGTTCTCCAAATAACTGTAATTTTAGAATATTCTCTCCAATAAGACTGAATGTAATCCTGTATTCTCCAAATTTAACATTTGTCCACTCAGGCTTACCCAATACAGGTAGATTTGTTACAGGACAAATTCTGCTTTCCCCTGATATTAAGGATCTATCCTGATTACTGGAAACTCCACTGAAAGCTTTTACTTCATTAAGTTCTTTTGAATAATGATCAACAAAATCAGTAATTGATTCTAAAGGCTTTCCTTTTTTATCAGATAACTTCAATTGAATATATTTTATTGCATTTACATAGTTATCATAAATTCGTACATTATATTTAGGAACAAGAATTCGCTTGCCTAGATTAATACTCAGTCGCAATAAAGGGGAGGCTCCATAGAAAATTAACCCTGAAAGATTTTTACGGTTTTCATAATAATTTGTTAAAATATTTCGTGCATTCCTGCTTGTGTATTTTAGATTACTTATATCATCTAAAAGAAAAAAGGGATGATCCTTTGGAAAATACTCTTGAATAAGATTGTCAGTAAATACGAGTATATCATTAATATTCCCAATATCTACGGTTCCACTAATTAACACATGGAGAATAGAATCACCTATAAGAGTGAATGTTGTTTTATAATTATCTCCAAATTCAACATCTGTCCATTCGGGTTTAGAGAGGATAGTTAGTCCAGAAACAGGACATAGATTACTTACTTCTGATTCCAAATCTGAGTTTACATTTTTATCTGATGTTTGTACTTTTTTTTCAGCCATTCCCTTACAACTCTAAGGTATAGATCTGGTAGATGTCAAGCTGAAAATTTTCTTCTATATATCATTCTTTCTTTTACATTTATCAAATATTTAGATAAAATATCACTAGTAAAATACAAAAAGGAGCATAGACACGATGTATAAAGGATATACACAAATATATACAGGAAATGGAAAGGGTAAAACCACAGCTGCCTTTGGCCTGGCACTTAGAGCCAGTGGTCATGGGAAAAAAATATTTATTGGACAGTTTGTAAAGGGTATGAAATATGGGGAACTCGATTCTATAAAAAAGTTTTCAGATACAATTACACTTAAACAGTTTGGCAGAGATTGTTTTATAGAAAAAGATCCTGAACCTGAAGATATCCAGGTTGCAAGAGAGGGATGGGATCTTGTAAATACAATTCTTAAAGAAAACAGTGTGGATATTCTCATTCTGGATGAAATTGGAATTGCAATTTACTACAAACTAATTAGTACAAAAGAAGTTGCAGACTTTATAAAAAGAAAACCAGCAGAGATGGAACTGATACTGACAGGAAGATATATGCCGAAAGAATTATTTAAACTTGCAGATCTTGTAACAGAAATGAGGGAAATAAAGCATTATTACAAGAACGGTGTACCTGCAAGAGAAGGTATTGAACTGTAGATTATCAAGTGCTTTTTATCTTTCCTTTGTACCTACAGAAAGTCTATAATCAATTATGGAAACAGGAAAAGGGTTCATACTTACAAGGGCAGCCTATGACAGTAGAGGTAGATGCACACTAAAATATATTGGTAGATCCAAAACAGGGACATTTCATATTATTATCAATTCCCACAAACCCTTATTTTTTGTAAATCGTAATTCAGAAATTCCGGACCTTCCAGGTATGGACAGACGCCAGGTAGAACTTCAATCCTTTTCAGATAAAGATGTTGATGCCCTCTATTTTGAATCATTAAATTATTACTATGAAGGAAAAAGAGCTCTTCAGAACAAACAGATTCAGATGTTTGAATCTGATATAAGACCAGCAGATAGATATCTAATGGAAAGATTTATCAATGGAAGTGTTGAGATTATTGGGCAAAAAGGGTTAGAAGGAGATAATACTATATGGACAAATCCACAACTTAAACCCTGTAAATTTGTCCCTGAATTAAAATGGTTGTCAATTGATATTGAGACCGAACCAATAAAACAGTTTGGGAATGACGGCCTTCTTTATTCAATTGCGGCTCATGGAACATTTAATGGCGATGATATAAAAAAAGTATTTGTACTGGATATAAATAACAAAAATAAATTAAATACAGTTGTTCCTGGAATAAAAGAAGCTGAAATTGAATATCAATCCAATCAAAAAAAACTTATAATTTCATTTTTGAAATTTGTAAAAGAGTGGGATCCGGATCTAATAATTGGTTGGCATGTTATTGGATTTGATATAAAATTTTTAGCTGATAAATGTAATACTTTTCATATTCCATTTGCATTAGGCCGGGGAACAAAAAATACAACAGTCAATGAGAGACGAAGTGGTATGTTCTCTGCTGAAATTGAAGGAAGAGTTGTAATAGATGGACCTCAAACACTTCGCTCTGCATTTTTTAAGTATGACGATTATAAACTTGAAACTGTAGCAATGGAAGTTTTGGGAAGAGGTAAGGATATTGCCCCGGAAGAGGATAAACTAAAAGAAATTATTTGGAGATTTAATAATGATAAACCAGCTCTTGCAAAGTACAATCTTGAAGACTGTATACTTGTCTCTGAAATATATAAGACAACTGGTTTAATTGAGCAGTTAAAAACCAGGAGCTTAATTACAGGTCTGACAATGGACAGGGTGAATATGTCTGTGGCATCTTTTGATCACCTAATGCTGCCTGCGATTCATAGAAAAGGGAAAGTGGCATATGATACAGATGATGTTATTCCTGGAGGACATGCTGCAGGGGGTCATGTCTTTACATCTAAACCAGGCCTATATCACCATGTTATAGTTCTGGATTTTAAAAGTTTGTATCCTACAATTATTAGAACATTTTTTATTGATCCACTTTCTCTAAATATGGCACTTAGCAAAACTCTTTATAATACTCCTCATAAATTAGAGGATAAAGTTGTACAAAAAATAGATTCAGATATAATACAAACTCCTTCAGGGCACAAATTTTCCAGTTCTAATCATATACTTCCGGAATTCCTTACAGAAATGATGAAGCAGAGAGAACTTGCAAAGCAGGATAATAATTCAAATTTATCCCAGGCAATAAAAATTCTAATGAACAGTATTTATGGTGTAATGGGAACAACCGGCTGTAGATTCTATCATCCTGATCTTCCATCTGCTATTACTGGAACTGGTCAGTGGATACTAAAAACTACAGCATCTTTTTTAAGAGAAAAAGGTTACAACGTTATATATGGAGATACAGATTCTGTTTTTGTATGCCTAAAAGACAATGAATTTGTAAACCCTGCAAGTTCGGGACAAAAAATGCAGGACTGGGTTAATGAGTACTTTTCAAATAAAATTAAGGATGATTTCAAAGTAGAATCAAAACTGGAAATGGAATTTGAAATATACTATCCAAAATTTTTTCTTCCTGCTATGCGATCTACAAAAGAAGGAGCAAGAAAAAGGTATGCAGGCTATCAGGAAAATGGAGAAATAGATTTCAAAGGCCTTGAGGTTGTTAGGTCAGACTGGACAGAACTTGCAAAAAACTTCCAGTCTGAACTTTTTGACAGGTTTTTTAAAGAACTCGAACTAATTGATTGGATAAAAGATTTTATAGAAAAATTAAAAAATGGAAAACTGGATAATTTATTAATATATAAAAAAAAGCTAACCAAAAAAACTGTGGAATATACAAAAATAACACCGCCCCATATTAAAGCGGCAAGACTTGAAGATCCTGGTAATGAAAAAAACCTGAGAGAGATTAGGTATATTATTACACCCACGGGACCAGTTCCTGCTAGCTTGAATCCAACAGATATTGATTACAATCACTATATTGAAAAACAGATAAAACCCCTGGCAGATGGAGTACTTTTTGCGATTGATATAAGCTTTGATGAAATTATCGAGGGTAGACAGCTGGATCTGTTTTCGTAAGAGCTATACCTTTACTGTTCTCCATGACCCTCTTTTAGTATAAATTATAAACAAAAAACCACGAATAAGAAAATCAAAGCACATAGCAAACCACACACCGGAAAGACCATAACCTAACTTAATAGCCAGAATCCAGGAAAGAGGAAGCCTGATTACAAACCTGGACAGGATCATCATTTTCATTGTGAATGCTGTGTCTCCAGCTCCCTGGAGTCCACCCCTAAGAACCATTGCAGGTGCAAGGAAAACAACCATTAAAGCATAAATCCTTAAAGGAACCTTAGTCAAAACTATTATATCAATTGAGGATGTAAACAAAGATGTAAGATATTCAGGGAAAAGAAAATATATAAACGAAATAAATGTCATTACAAGCCCGCAGTAAAATGTTCCAATCCACATAATCCTCTTAGCTCCATCCGGATCGGAAGCACCTAGGTGCTGTCCTGTTAGAGAAGCAGTAGCAATGGCAAAACCAAAACCCGGCATAAAAGAAAGAGAAGCAAGACGCATAACAATATGAAAAGATGCAATTGCAATATTACCCATAGGATTAACAGAAATAGCCATAACCAGAAGCTGGCTGAAAGACATAGCAAACCGTTCAATCATAGAAGGAATGCCAATTTTTATAATTCTAACAAAATGG
>DAOVSY010000202.1 GCA_030633365.1 Spirochaetaceae bacterium
ACCTACAGTAAGGGATATCCACAGGCTCGTCCAAAGAACACTCAATCCTCCTGGTATCCTGAAATTAAAGTGATCCAGAGTAAATGTCCAGTTATACATCCATACCTTTACAAAGGATTTATAAACAATTATTCCTATAATTGAGACAAGTACAAAAGCAACAAGCCAGCTGAAAATTGTAAAAAACCATTTTTTAGCAGGTCTTGAAGGTGGTATTTCCGGTTTTGCAAGAGAACTAATCATAGAAGCACTTTTTTTTGTAAAATAATAATTTAAAAGGAAGGCTGTAATAGATGGGACCATCAGGATAACTGCAACTGTAGTTCCAAGGTCGAATCGCTGCATACCTATAACCTGAAGGTATATTTCTGTGGAAAGTACTTTATAACCACGGCCTATAATAATAGGATTACCAAAATCTGTTATTGCCAGATTAAAAACAAGGGCAGCTGCAGAGAAAATACCATATCTGGCAGTAGGAATAGTTATCTTGAAAAAAGATGTCCATCCGGAAGCTCCCAAACTTGCTGCGGCTTCATCAAGCCTTGAGTCTACTGCAGAAAGTGTAGTGTATAGAATAACCATTGCATGTGGAAAGCAGTAAAGTATTTCCGAAATTATTATTCCATTAGCGCCGTATATATTCCAGTCTGTATGCAGAAGCCCCGCTGTTATTAATCCATTTGACCCAAACAAAGAAATAAGAGCCATTGCCTGAAGCATAGATGGTGCAACAAGAGGGATCATGGCAATATAATAAAGAGCCTTTTTCCATTTAATTGTTGTTCTTGTAAGGCCATAGGCAAACATGAATGCAAATACTGTTGTAAACAGCATGGACCAAACTGCAATCCAAAGACTATTAAGAAGTGACTGCACCATATTTGGGTTACTAAAATAATCTGTAAAGTTTTTTGTTGTTAATTTACCTGTAAATTCAAATTGTTTTGGTGAATATTCTGTAATACTCAGCCTCATTATATTAAGTACAGGAAGAGCTAAAAAAATCAGCAGGAAAATACCAATAAGACCTCCGACAATATATACTATATATTTGTCTTCAAGAATTTTCTTATTGGATTGTAAGCTTTTAGTTGATATTGTTGACATTGTTCCTCCTCCTATTAGTTGTTAAAAACAAGAAAACCGTCAGAAGGAAAGTGGACTTTTAGATCCTGTCCCCTTACCAGTTTCATGCTGGTAAAATCTTTTTCAAGAATATCAACAATAATTTCATGATCATTTTTACGAACTATTAGTCGGACAATAAGGCCGAGATAAATAATAACAACAAGTTTTCCTTTAATTACATTTTCACTGTTATTATTATCTTCGCTCATAATTTCAATTTGCTCCGGTCTCATGGATGCCGTTATATTGCCTGATTTTTCACCACTACTAATAGTTAAACTGCAATTTTTAGTTTTTAGAATACCGTTTTCCAGTTTCCCTTCAAAGAAATTACTGGTTCCAACAAAATCAGCTACATATTTTGATGTTGGTTTTTTATATATCTCTACTGGCACATCAATTTGTTCAATTGTTCCATGATTCATTATTACAACCCGGTCTGAAATTGCCAGAGCCTCTTCCTGATCATGGGTAACATATATTGTGGTAATTCCAAGTTCTGTTTGAAGCTCTTTTATTTCTGCCCTTAGTTTAACCCTAATTTTTGCATCTAAAGCGCTTAATGGTTCATCCAGTAGAAGGACTTCCGGACTTGGGGCCAGGGCCCTTGCCAGAGCAACTCTCTGCTGCATGCCACCGGATAATTCTGGTGGATATTTATGTTTAGCATTTTTTAGGCCAACAATATCCAAAAATTCATCAACCCTTGAATTTATTTTATCTTTTGGATATTTATGCATCTTTAGGCCAAAGGCAACGTTATCGCTTACTTTCATATGTGGAAAAAGCGCATATGATTGAAATACAATACCAAAATTTCTTTTCTGAGGTGTTAAATCATTTATAACATTCCCGTTGTAGATAATTTCTCCGGCAGTTGGAGCCTCGAAACCGGCTATCATTCTAAGAGTTGTTGATTTCCCACAACCGGAAGGGCCCAGCAGTGTCAGGAATTCACCCTTTTTTATTTCTAAATTGATTTTTTTTACAGCCTGAAATTTATCAAAGCTTTTAGATATATCTTTTAAAATAAGATTTTCAACCATTATATACCTGCTATAGTTTTATTTTTACCGGTGTAATTCCGGCTTTTTAGATTTGAAATTGTAAAACTGACTGCACTTAATTTAAAATGCAGCCAGTTTTTTTTAGTTATAAATTTAAAAGCTTATTTAGCTATAGTTTTATCCTGGAAAAGAGATGTCCATTTATCTACAACTGCTGTTTTATTTTCTGATGCCCAGTCAAAATCCATATCAAAAAGATTTACTTCATCTGCTGGAGGTAGTGGAATTTCACTTTGTGAGGTTATTCCTGGTAGTGTAACCATAAGTTTGTATTTAGAGTATTCTTTCATTGCATTTTCTGAAATTGCCCAATCAAGAAATTTCTTTGCGTTTTCAGGATTTTTTGCATTTTTAATCAGACCATTGGCTTCAAGTTCGTATCCGCTTCCTTCTGAAGGGAAAACTATTTCCACTGGATAACCGGAGTCTATCTGTTTTGCAACTCTGTAACCAAAAGAAGCACCAATAGAGATTTCTCCTGTAGATGCAATTTTTGCAGGAGCTGAACCGGAATTAGTATATTCTACGATGTTTTTATGTAGCTTTTCAAGGAAGTCCCATCCTTCTTCGCTTCCCTCTTTAATTCCCTTCCAGAGAAGTATAGAAGAAACCTGAAGATAACCTGTTCCTGAACTACCAGGATTCGGCATAATAATTTCACCCGCATATTCTGGTTTTGTAAGATCTTCCCAGCTTCTTGGAATTTCAAGGCCTTTTTTTGCGAGTCGATCGGTATTTACACAGAATGCTGCTACATACATATCAATTGCAGTCCAGTAGCCATCAGGGTCTTTAAATTCTGAAGGAAGAGCATCCCATCCCTTTGCTTTGTATGGTTCAAAAAGACTTTTCATTCCACCCACTACTGTAACAGCTGTACCCCAAACAAGGTCTGCCTGTGGATTATTTTTTTCTGCCATTAATTTTGCAGCAAGTTCTCCAGTGGAATATCTTACCCATTTGATATCCAGTTCGGGCAGTTCTTTTTCTGCCAGAGCCAGGTAATCTGCAGTCTCATCTTCTTCAAGTGCAGTATAAATTACTACCTCGTTTGAACCTTCTGAATTTCCGGCTGCAAAAAGAAAAGCAGGAGCGAGTAATAATGTGACTAAAAATGTAATAAATAGTTTCCTATACATAGAAACCTCCCTATATTAATAATTTTCTAAGTCTATATTATTGGTGGGAGAAGTCAAGGAAAAAAACAAAATTGGCCACTAAAGAACAAAAGCGAGCAAATATATCAAATTTGTCCAGCTGAAGGAGAAGAGGTAATGAATAATTAAAAACTAATAATGAATAATTAATATTGGAATAAGAAAAATGTTTACGTCTCTAGCGTTCTCTGTAGATAATTCTTCCGCGGGTAAGATCATAAGGAGATAGTGCTACTCTTACTTTATCACCAGGAACAATACGGATATAATGTTTGCGCATTTTTCCTGAAAGATGAGCCAGAATAACATGGCCATTTTTAAGTTCAACTTTAAACATTGTGTTTGGAAGAGACTCTTTTACAATTCCTTCAACTTCTATCGCTTCCTCTTTTGCCACATTGTCTCCTCAGTTTTATTAGTGGGCTTATCTTATGGTAATAGAAAATCTTTGTCAAGGAGTTGACATTTTTGGAAATTTGGGGCAGATTAATTTGCTTTTAGGACTTGGGTAATAAAAAGGTGTTAAAATGGAAAAGTTGATTCAAAAGAAATATGAAGATCTCCTAACTACGACCAAGGAAGTACTTATGGCTTCTCTTGTTTCAGAAAGTAACGAATTTGAAGCTATTGTTGATGATATGGACCCCAAAGATCTTGCTGATCTTGCGGCGGATGATATTGATAAAAAAACTCTGGAGGCTTTGAATCAAAAGGATTTGAGGAAACTTCGATTAATTGATTCTGCATTATCCAGGGTAAAAAATGGCAGATATGGACTTTGTATGCGTTGTGGTACCAGAATCCCAGAGGAAAGACTTGAAGCCATTCCTTATGCACTTATGTGTATTGACTGTAAAAGTACAGAAGAACGAAAATTAAGGTAATTTAAGATAAATATGTAAACTAGTTCTGTTTTCTTCCGAAAATTTAAGAAGGAAACAGATATGGAAATACAAACAAGTACAATACCATCTACAATTTCACTTTCAAGCCTGGTTAGGGCTACCAGTGGGCAGGGAAAGGTTAGTTTTCCTGTAAATTCAGGCGATATCGCCTATGCAAATTTTAAAAATATAAAAATTGTTCCTTCCGGTAATGGCGGTGGTTCTTATTCTGTATCAAGATTAAGGGCTCTGGATAATCTAATTGAACAGTTAAACAGAATGAAAAGTCAAAATAAAATTGAAGCACCTGAAACAGATGGTATGAGCACCGATGTACTTAACTCTTTGATATCAGAGTTTTCAAATGAAATTCACACAAAACTTGATACTACTACACCCTATAAGCCTTCTGTGGAATCTACTGGTCTTCTTGTAAATATGCTACTCTAGCCTGGTCTGGACTTCGTCCCTGGTCATAGACTTCGTCTATTGCTCGGGTATGCGTCCGTCCCTGCTCGGCTATGCAACCTTAGTTATTTGTAATAAAAGGATTATGATCACGTTCTCTCTCTATTGTGCTGAAAGGACCATGCCCTGGAAATACCCTTGTTTCATCAGGAAGAATTAATATCTTTTCATGAATACTTTTTATAAGTAAATCAGTATCGCCACCAGGTAAATCAGTTCTGCCTATCCCTTCAAAAAAGAGTGTGTCTCCGGAAAAAAGAAAGCTTTGAGATTCACTATATAAACTTATACCTCCGGGGCTGTGTCCTGGTGTATGTATTACTGTAAGATCCGATCCAAAAAGAGTATCACCTTCTTTGAGTATGATATCTACTTCAGGTATTGAATGAATTTCAATATTTAGGCTTAAGAGAAGTTCAAAAGATATTCCACTTATACTTTCTGTATGAGTTTTTCCGGCCTCGGGGCCAAAATAATGAAGATCTTTTTCATGAACTGCAAGGGGTACACAAATATCCAGATTACTAAAGTGAGTCTGAATATCTCTTATAGCTGATGTATGGTCGATATGACCATGAGTACATACTATTCCCCGGGGTGTTAAGTTCTTTTGAGACATATTAGCTATTATTTGGGATGCATCTGAACCTGGATCAATAATTATGCATTCCTTTTTCCATTCAGAAAAAAGAAAAGAATTTGTGTTAAATACTCCTACTACAATACGATCTACCATGGTAATATATTTTAAGGGATAATCAATGACTTTACAAGCTGCTGTCTATCTGCATTTATTTATTATTGTTCTAATTACTCTGTTTTTCTATGTTTTTGTACCAATTGTAGGTGCTTTCTTTGTCCGGAACAGATGGAGAAGATTTCGGGCACAATTAATGAATGCATCTCTACGTCCTTCACTCTCGTATAAGGCTGTCCATGGAAGTGAGAAATCCGGTTTATATCGTATTTTTGGATC
>DAOVSY010000305.1 GCA_030633365.1 Spirochaetaceae bacterium
CGGTGTTCTTCTTGGAATATCACTTATGGTTATAAGTTTTATTATAGCAACCAAACGTAAATACCCTAAAGAACAAAGGTACAGTTTAAAAGAATCTCTCCAAATTACAAAAGATGCAGTACTGGGACTTTTTACAGCAGTTATTATTATTGGAGGAGTAATTTCCGGGGTTTTTACTGCCACAGAATCAGCAGCAATAGCTTGCTTATATGCCTTTATAATTACATTTTTTGTATACCGCGAAATTCCACTTGGAAGATTTGTAGGTATTTTATATTCTTCCCTAAAAACTCTGGCTATGGTAATGAGTTTGATTGCAGCAGCAAGTGCTTTCGGATGGCTTCTTGCTTATTTAAAAATTCCTGCAGCTGCTACTTCTGCACTTTTAACTATAAGTGATAACAGAGTTATTTTATTATTACTTATAAATGTACTCTTAATAGGCCTTGGAACCATTATGGATATGGCACCTCTAATTCTAATAACAACACCAATCCTGTATCCAGTTGTAGTTACTACTTTGGGTATGAGTCCTATACAATTTGGTGTAATGCTGATTCTTAATTTAGGAATTGGGCTTACAACCCCTCCAGTAGGTTCTGCATTATTTGTAGGATGTGCCATAGGAGAAATTTCTATAGAAGAAGCAACAAAAGGAATGCTGCCTTTATATTTTATGATGATAGTTGTTCTGCTTATGGTAACATTTATCCCAGGGCTTGTTATGTTTATACCAAATTTGGTTATGGGTTAAGAGGATTAATAAAATGACAGAAATAAAATGGGGCCTTATAGGCTGTGGTGATATATCAAAAAAAAGAGTAGCTCCAGGACTTAGAGATGCTAAAAATTCCAGACTGATTTCAGTTAACCGCTCAGACTTTTCTAAAACAGAAAGCTTCGCCAAAGAGTTCGGTGCAGAAAAATGGATAAAAGACTGGAAAGATCTAATTAGCGACAGTGATATTAATGCAGTATACATAGCAACTCCTGTCTATCTGCATGCCGAGCAAACTATTGCAGCAGCAGAAGCGGGCAAGCATGTGCTATGTGAGAAATCAATGGCAATGAATACAGCAGAAGCAGATAAAATGCTGGATGCCTGCAGGGCAAACAATGTTAAACTGGGAATTGCTTATTACAGAAACTTATACCCTGCAGTAGATAGAATAAAAGATATTATTGCAGCTGGAGAAATTGGGAAAATAGTTCACCTTCAAAGCAATAACTTTGAAAACTTCAATCGTCAACCAGGAGAACCAAGATACTGGCTCCTTGAAAAAGAGAAATCAGGTGGTGGACCAATGATGGATATGGGCTGTCACAGAATAGAAGTTTTTACCAATATTGCCGGAGATGTCAGTCAGATAAAAAGTTTTAATGATAATATTGTATATAAAAGGGAAGTCGAAGATTCATCCATTGCCCACTTTAGGTTTGAAAATGGAGCTACAGGAATACTTACTTCTTCCCATGCAGCAAAAGAAGCTAAAGACACACTGGATATCTATGGAAGCGAAGGATCTATTCATGTACCTGTTTTAAATGAAGGAACCATAACAGTAATAAGCTCTAATGGGACAAGAACTGAAAAACATCCCAATCACCCAAATGTGCATCAACCATTAATAGAAGATTTTATTCAGTCAGTTTTACAAAATAGAGAACCAGCTGTTTCAGGCGAAATGGCAAGAGCAGTAACAAAAATACTGGATAAGATATACGAAAGATAACTACACACTAAACTATCTATAATTTTTCATTATTAGTTTTTAGTTTTTCATCAATAAGCTTACTAATAAAAACAAAAAAACCGGAGATAAAATCTCCGGTTTTTTATTTAAATAATTTATCTGATATCCCAGCTTATCCGCCAAGATACGCTTTCTTAACCTCAGGATCTTCCATAAGCTCGGCACCTGTGCCTGTTGCTACAATTTCTCCTGTATTAATTACATAACCTCTATGAGCAAACTGTAAAGCAATTCTTGCATTCTGCTCAATTAAAAGAATTGTCATACCCGACTCATTCATAACCTTCATGGCTTTAAACATATCCTGTACAAGAACAGGAGCAAGACCCATAGAAGGTTCGTCCAGCATAATAAAATCTGCACCGCACATCAATGCTCTTCCTACTGCAAGCATCTGCTGTTCACCACCGCTTAATGATTCACTTCTTTGTTTACGCCTTTCATACAAACGAGGGAACAGAGAATAAACCTGATCGTAACCAGCTTTTACATCAGCACCCTTTTCCAAAGAATATGTTGCAATCTCCAAATTTTCATTCACAGTGAGATTACCAAAAATATGCCTGCCTTCAGGAACAAGAGCAATTTTCTTTTTACTTACAATTTCATGGGGAGGTGTTTTTAAAAGGCTCTCCCCATTATATATAATATCTCCTGAAACTACAGTTGGAGCTTCCGGTTTTGGAAGTCTTGAGAGACTAAGAAGAGTTGTTGTCTTACCAGCTCCATTGGACCCAATAAGAGTTACAATTTCACCCTTCTTAACAGTGAAACTAATACCATGAAGAGCTTCTATACTGCCGTATCTTACTTTTAAATCTTTAACCTCAAGCATAGATATTCTCCTCATCACCAAGGTATGCTTTTATAACCTGTGGATTCTTCTGAATCTCATCCGGTGTACCTTCAGCAATTGTTTTACCAAAGTCAATTACCTTTATATACTGACAAAGATTCATTATTACTTCCATCTGGTGTTCAATCATCAAGATAGTAATATCAAAATTATCATGTATCCACCTTATATGATCAATAAGGTCTACAACATCAGCACTGCTTAGACCGGCAGCAGGTTCATCCAAAAGAAGTAATTTAGGTTCAGCTGCCAATGCCCTGGCAATTTCAACCCTTCTCTGAATACCGTAGGGAAGATTTTTAGGAAATTCATGTGCAATATCCTGGAGATCAAAAACACCAAGAAGTTCCATTGATTTTTCTTCAATTCGCTTTTCATTTTTAAAATAATTCTTAGTTCTCAGAAATGGTTCAAAAACCGAATATCCCAAATGATAATGCTGGGATAATCTAATATTATCCAAAACTGTCATATCATGCCACAATCTTATATTCTGAAATGTACGGCCTATTCCCAGTGCAGTAACAGTATGGGGTTTTTTCCCATTTATAACATTGCCGTCAAAATTTATGGTTCCTTCTGAAGGGGTATAAAAACCACTAACCATATTAAATATAGTAGTTTTACCCGCTCCATTTGGGCCAATCAGACCATACAGGCCTCCCTCTTCAAGGCTAAGCTGAAGATCGGAGACTGCAGTTAAACCACCAAACCTCTGGGTAAGATCTGTTATTTTTAAGAGACTCATAGCAGCTCCTTATTTAAACTTATAAAATTTCTTAAGTTTCGGAAAATAATCCGAAAGCTCTTTGTCACCCATCAAACCCTCAGGTCTGAATTGCATTACAAGAATCAGAATTAAGGGGATAATAACCCACTTAAAAATCTGAAGAGGTCTTAAGAGTTCAAGTAGTATTGTAAATAAAATGGCCGATATTACAGATCCACTCAAAGAGCCCATTCCTGCAAGATAAACCATTACAAGCCCTTCTGTAGATTTTAAAATCGAAAATGAGCCAGGATTTACATATCCAATAACATGTGCAAATAAACCACCGGATATTCCGGCAAGTCCGGATGAAAACATAAACGCTACCAGTTTCATATGGTTAGTGTCTACACTCATTATCTCTGCTGCAACTTCATCCTGTTTAATTGCAATTATTCCCTTTCCATAAGTAGAGGTAATAAACCTGCGAATAAGAAAAACAGTAAATATTGCAAAGGTAATTACCCAAAAAAGCATGTAAGGGAATTTAAATATATCTTCCATTCCATAAATAACTTTTTTCATTCCCATGTAGCCTCTGGATCCACCTACAAAATCCATATTATTAAGTGCAGTTATAATTATAAAATTTACAGCAATTGTAATAATAGCAAGATAGTCATCCCTGGTTTTAAAAGAAGGTATAGCTATAAGAAGACCTGCAATACCGGCTGCAATTCCACCGACTATTATTATTACAGGAAAGAGATATATAGACATTGAGGCAGGTAAAATTGACAAACCTGTTTCTTTATCTACTGTAAACAAAATTACAGATAGAAGAGATGAAACATATGCTCCAACAGCCATAAAACCTGCATGACCACAGGAAAACTCTCCC
>DAOVSY010000602.1 GCA_030633365.1 Spirochaetaceae bacterium
ACCTGGTTTAATAAATGCACATACACATCTATGGCAGATGCTGCTCAAGGGTCGAAGAGATGATCTTTCTTTAATGCCCTGGATAGAGGAGGTTCTTTCTCCTCTAATTATTTCGATGAGTAAAAAGAAAAACAGCAGTGAAATTAAAGAGCTCAGTTATCTCTGGTCAATGCTTGGATCCATTGAGATGATTCGGGGTGGTATAACTTCTTTTATCAATATGGATCTTGGTTTTTCAGGATTAGAGATGGTTCGTGCCTGGGATGATATAGGAATTCGTGCTTCTTTTGGTGTTGAGATGGCCGATATGTGGAATCCAGGCGATACACCAAAAAATATGGATAAGGAAAAAGAGGATGTTTTGGCATTAATTGAGAGCTGTCATAATACCCCCTTTAAATCCCCATTAACTAAGATTATTCTGGCTCCTTCTGCTCCTTTTATCTGCAGTGAAAACCTTCTTGGATGGACAGCTGAAACTGCAAAGAAGAATAATCTTGCTCTTCAGATCCATGTTTCAGAAACTGTACAGGAAGTTGATGAATCCATACATAAAAATGGTAAACCCCCTTTGGAATATCTCGATTCCCTAGGATTTTTGTCACAGCCTGTCTCTGCTGTACATTGTGTACACTTAACTGAGAGTGAAATTGAAATAGCAAAAAACCGGCAAGTTATTCCTGTGTATAACCCTAAAAGTAATATGAAACTTGGCAGTGGGATTGCCCCTGTAAGAAAGATGCTCGATGGTGGACTGAAAATAGCATTGGGTACTGATGGACCTGCTTCCAATGATATAATGGATATGTTTGAAGAGATGAGAACGGGTTCACTTTTACAAAGGGCGGCAGAAAAAAATCCATCCGTTATCAGCTCTGCGGAAATATTCGGCATGGCTACTGAAACAGGTGCAGAAAGTTCCGGTATAGATGCTGGTATATTAGAAGAAAGCAAACTTGCAGATTTGGTAATACTTGACAAGTCTTCTGCTCATGCATTTTCTTTAGAAACTAATATACTTTCCTGGCTTGTTTTCTGTGCTAAAAGCAGTGATGTTGAAAGTGTTATTATTAATGGAAACTTTGTCATGAAAAACAGAAATATCATTGGCATAGATGAGCGTCATATAATGTCAGAAATTAATAAAATTGCACGTAAATTTTAGTTTAGTCATTTTCCAAAGGCATCTCTGCCAGTTTTTTTAACTTAATTGGTTCCACTGGATATCTTGCTCTATCCGGTAGAATATTTTTTTTCTCTATACCTGTCTTAGATTCAATAATATCTCTAATTAGCGTTTCGCATGTACGTCCCTGACAGAATCCCATACCTGCTCTTGTTGCCCTTTTTATAGATTTGATTGTTCTATGCCCGTTCTGGATGGCATTTACAATCTCCTCTTCAGTAATCTCTTCACATCTGCAGATTATTTTTAGTTTTTCATTATTCATTTTTCATTCTCTTATTTCCATTCTCTCAATGCTTCTTTCTATGGAACGAATATCATTTATATATTTTTTTTCAACTGCAATTGTAATAATTGCTGTGAGGTCATTTTTCTTTTTATTATCTACTTTAATAATTTCTACCTTTGCAACAGGGACACCTTCTCTACTGACTCCCATAATTTTTTGCCCCGGTTCCGGAAGTGGAAGATATTCATAAGGGAAAGAGATAGAGGCTTTACTTTCAGAGTAGTTGTAATTTAAGAGAAAAATG
>DAOVSY010000410.1 GCA_030633365.1 Spirochaetaceae bacterium
TAGTTTAAATTATAGTAAAAACCGGGCTTAAGGTCCGGTTTTTTTTGCCTGGTCGTGCGCTTCGCTTACTGCTCGGCTATGCCACCTAAGGCTGGTCGCAAACAAGTTTGCTGCTCGCCTATGCAACCTAAGGAGTTATAAAATGGATGAAAGAATGACAGCTTTGAAAAAAGCATCGGATTTTATTAGTAGTAAACTGGATTTTAAACCTGAGATAGGAATGGTTTTAGGATCAGGCCTTGGAGTTCTTGGAGATGAAATAGAGAACCCAACAATAATTAAGTATGATGAAATCCCAGGCTTTCCACAATCAACAGTTGAAGGACATGCTGGACAATTGGTAATAGGGACCCTTGAAGGGAAAAAAGTTTTAGTTATGCAGGGAAGGTTTCATTATTATGAGGGTTATAATTATGAAACAGTGGTATTCCCTGTTAGAGTTATGAAACTTCTTGGTATAGAGAAATTTCTTGTTACCAATGCGGCAGGCGGACTTAATAGAGATTTTAGTGCAGGTGCTCTAATGATAATATCAGATCATATTCATTTTGATATGGATAGTCCTTTACGAGGGCAAAATTTTGATGAATTTGGTCCAAGATTTCCTGATATGTCCGATGCCTATAAAAAATCCTTACGTAAAATGGCAAAAGAAGCTGGGGAATCACTTAATATTACATTACACGAAGGTGTGTATGCCTTTATGGGTGGACCAAGTTATGAAACCCCTGCAGAGGTACGAATGGCAGGTATTCTTGGTGCAGATGCTGTTGGAATGTCCACAGTGCCGGAAGTAATAGTTGCTGCCCATGCTGGTATGGATATACTTGGTATAACCTGTGTTACAAATATGGCTGCAGGAATACTGGATCAGCCTCTTAATCATGCAGACGTTGTAGAAGTTGCTGCCAGAGTTAGAGATGACTTTATTGCTCTTGTCCGAAAAATTGTAACTATGTGGAATTAAGACCGGAAGAAATAATAAAAAAACTTAACCTCATTCCTCTTTCTGATGAAGGAGGATATTACAGGCGAACCTGGGTATCTGATATTAACCTTGAAGGTAAACCATTAGGAACAGCTATATACTTTCTTCTTGTTAATTCATTTGAAGGCTTTTCAGCCTTACATACTCTTTCTACTCCGGAAATATACCATTTCTACTTGGGGGACCCTCTTCAGCTAAGTCTTTTTCATAAAAATGGTGAAGTAGAGCAAATTATTATGGGTCAGGATATATTAAATGGTGAGCACCCTCAGTTTACTGTCCCTGGTGGAGTTGTTCAGGGTTCCCGAATTGTAACTGGAGGGAAGTTTGCTTTGATTGGAACTACAATGTCTCCTGGTTTTACTCTGGATGATTTTTATCTGAATCCACGTGAAGAAATGATTAAAAAATATCCTGGAAACAATAATTTGATTAACTCTTTAACAAGGGAAATGAGCAGAATATGAACCACTGGGATATTGAAGGGAAAAATGTTTTAATAACCGGAGCATCTGGTAATTTAGGTAGGGTTTTAGCGAAGATTCTTAGTAAGGCTGGATGCAGAATTGTGCTGCAGGGCAGGGAAGAACGAAAACCGGAACTGCTTGAATTACAGCAAATTTTGACAGGAGAATCAATAGTCATTACTGGAGATATTTCTAATCCCTTAGATATTAAAAAAATATTTAATGAAATTGAAAATATAGCTTTGGATTTTTTGGTTAATAATGCAGGACTGCAGAGTATTGTACCATTTGAAAAACTTGATGAGGAAGAATGGGACTCTGTTTTAAATGTAAATATAAGGTCTCCCCATCTTTGTATAAAAGCTTTTAGTGAGCTTTATCAAAAAAATCCATCCTTCTCCCCTGCTATAGTAAATATCGCATCTATCGAGGGTAGTATCCCTGCATTATCTCATGCTCATTATGCTGCTTCCAAGGGTGGCCTGATCCAGTACACCAAGGCTGCAGCGTTGGAACTGGGGGGGGTAGGTATACGTGTAAACAGTGTTTCCCCGGGGCTTATCAATACTCCTGGAATAGAAAAAGCCTGGCCTGATGGTGTTGAAAGATATATCAAAGCTTCTCCATTATCTCGCCTTGTAGATCCTGAAGAGGTTGCTAATTCTGTTGTTTTTCTACTCTCTCCGTTGTCCAGCGGAATAACAGGAATAGATTTAAGAGTTGATACAGGTATGGGTGTTGTTCAGGGGTATTGAGTTGTTTAATGGTAGTGTATGTGCTACTATAGCTATATGAAAAGTAATATTTTAAAAAATCCTAAAAATGTAAAATTTAATGACTTACTAAGTTTATGTGAAAAATATTTTGGAAGTCCAAGGATTACTGGTAGTCATCATATTTTTAAAATGCCGTGGAAAGGATACCCAAGAATAAATATTCAGAAGGACGGAAAGATGGCAAAACCATACCAGGTAAAAGCAGTTCAGGATGCCATTAACAAGATGGAGGTTATTGATAATGAAGATTGAAGAATTAGTAGAAAGATATACTTATAGAGTAGAATGGTCAGAAGAAGATGGCACTCATATAGCTAAATGTGCTGAATTGCCCTCTTTGGCAGCTCATGGAGAAAAGGCAACAGAGGCAATTGGTGAGTTAGAGAAAGTTGTAATGGAAACACTAAAATGGATGGAAGAAGAGGGAGAAGATATTCCTGTAGCTTTGAGTACCAGAAAATATAAAGGGAATTTGACATTAAGAGTACCATCTGATGTTCATCGAAAGTTAGCCATTGAATCATCAGAGCAGGGTGTGTCAATAAACCAATTGATATTATCGAGATTATAATATTTTTAGTGTCTCTTAAAACTGTATAGCTCTTTTGAAATTGCCCTCACTTTATCTAATATTTCCTCCTCATCTTTAACCTTTCTATTTTCCATTAAAATTTCCCCATCGCAGATAACTGTATCCACACAACTTCCATTAGCTGAATAAACAAGGTTGGATATTAAATTATGTGATGGAATAAGTTCCGGTGCATTTTGGTTTAAGAGTAGACAATCTGCATGAGCGCCTACTTCAATGTTTGATGAGAGCTGTTTAAAAACAGAAGCTTCTGAACCAGTTGCAATATCAAAAATTTCTTCTGCTTTCATTATTTCAGGATTATTAGTGTAAAATTTTTGCAACA
>DAOVSY010000543.1 GCA_030633365.1 Spirochaetaceae bacterium
ATCGGCCTCAACTCTAATTAGAGATGGTTCCACTTTATTTATACCTCTATAAAATTGATCTAAATCAACATCAGCGAGGTTTTCAGGAAAATATTTCTGTAGCTCCGGATAGTAGTATTTCCAGAAACTATAGGATCTTCCTATTACATTTTCCCATGTTCGGGATTGTGATTCATGAATTCCTAAAGATGTTCCACTTGCCAGTAAATTCCCTTTTACTTTATCTCCAAAGCCCAGATCGTAAAGTCCATGACCACATTCATGAATTATTCCAAACAAACCTGTTTTAAAAAAATCTTTCTGATATCTGGTAGTAAGCCTAACATCGTCTTTTCCCATTGTTGTTGTAAAAGGGTGCACAGAGACATCCAGGCGTCCCCGGTCATAGCTGTAACCCATATCCTGTAATACTTTTCTTCCAAAAACTTCCTGTTTGGTAATATCATAATCTTTAAGAAGAAAACTGTCATTTACTTGCTCTGCGGCGCTAATTTTACCTATAAACTCTGTTAACCACGGTTGGGTGGACTGGAAAATATCAGCTACTTCTTTTGTACTGGTCCAGGGTTCAAATTCATCAAGGAGAGCATCATAGGGAGTATCCTCATAACCTATTGATTCGGCTTTTTGTTTTGTCAGTTCAAGAACCTTAGACAGATGAGGTTTAAATATAGAATAATCAGATTTTTTTCTTGCTTCAATCCATGCAGCCTGAGAAAGACTGGTTGCCAGGGCAAGATCTGTTACCAGTTTTTTAGAGAGTCTTGTTTGTATTTTATACTGTCTATATGTTTCTTTAATATATGCACTGTCAGTGGGAGAAGTTGAAACAGCTTTTCCTGCAGGATTATTATCATCAGCACCCAAATAATTTAATATTCTCCCAATATCAGAAGAAGTTATTTTTTCATGAAGTATCCCCTGAAGGAGGGCCAGTTGTTCCCCTTTTTCTCCTATTGCTTTTGGAGGCATATAAGTTTCCTGGTCCCAGGAAAGTGTTGCAATAGCATGTTCAAGGAGGACTACATCTTTTGTAAGTTCTTTTAATCTTTCAATCGATTTTTGCATTTTTCAATCTCCTTATTTGCCAGTATAATATGGAATGATGAAATTGTCCCGTAACTGTTTATAATACTTTTATTTCTTTAGATTCACTTATTATATTGGCCTAAAAAAACATATGATAATTTATATTATACCTTTATATCTTAAAGTAATATAAGGCTCTATACACTTCCCCCTTAATTGAATAATCTCTGCCTATGAGATTGTTCAATCCTGCACAAAAAGAAACCAGCATTCTTCTTAAACTTGCAATACCTGCAATGATAACCCAGCTTTCCATGACCCTGGTTAATATTGTAGATACTATGTTTATCGGCCGGCTTGGTACACTGGAGATTGGTGCATCGGCAGTAACTGGTCTGATAATATTCAATATTACTGCTGTTGGTGATGGTTTCAGCACCGGGATGGTTGCAACAATTGCAAGGATGATTGGAGAAAAAGATGAGAAAAATGCATCTATCTTTTCAACAACTGGAACAATAATTCTTGTATTATTAGGATTAATCCTTACCCCTGTTCTTCTTCTAGGTGCTCCCTATATATTTAGTTTTATGCGCCTTCCTCTGGAATTGCTGGACAAAGCATGGGAGTATTACTCTATTTTTATTTCTTTTGTACCGGCAATTTTTGCATTTATAGCTTTAAGTGCATCTTTCCGTGCCAGAGGAGATACAAAAACACCAATGCTTGTTGGTTTTGGAATGAATATACTAAATGTAATATTGGACTGGGCATTGATATTTGGAAAACTTGGATTTCCTGTTTTAGGTCTTAGAGGTGCGGCTTTTGCATCAGGGTTAAGTTTTCTTGCTGGAGCTGTAGTTCTGGGTTTTATTTCGATCTATTCTCCAAATGGACTTTTGAAACTAAAAAAATCTTATACTAGCTTTTCCCATTTTGTTAGAATTATAAAAATTGGCATTCCTTCTATGATTGAACGGTTTGCTATGTCTTTCAGCCAGCTTCTGGTTATGGCTATTTCTGTTAATCCTATGGGTAATATTGCAATTGCATCTTTTCATATTGTTATGCG
>DAOVSY010000245.1 GCA_030633365.1 Spirochaetaceae bacterium
CCAAAAGCTCTGTCATGAGCCTGTTCGGGTGTAAGTCCACCATCTTTAAACTGATCACTTTCGTAACTGTATACTGTTTTTCCTCTCTTTACCAAAGAGATTACTGCACTTGCATGAGCCATATCAGGTGCTCCCTCCAGATATTTTGGAAAATCTGAAATTAGAATGTAAAATTGTATAAACGGAGAATCAATCTGCCCTATTTTAAATGGAAGGTTTCGGGATGAAAAAAGTGATTTTACTGTTCCATCTACACCGTAAAGATTAATTCCATCAGGGGTAATCAATTCAAGGCCTATTGAAACTGTTTGAACATCTACTATAATAACCTTCTCGGGTAAAATCATATTTTTTAATGAATCATCAAATCCAATTTTATCTCTGTCTATAGTAAGAGTTAAATGATTTTGACCCATCATTAATTCGCCAGATTTAATTTCACTGTCAAAATTTCCATTTTGATCTGTTAACGAACTTATAATATTTGAGCCTGCCTCTGATACAAAAGTAAAAGGCATATTCCCAATACGAGAAGATATATTTGAATTCATTGCAATAGAAAAAGCTGCAGACTGCCCTGTTTCAACCTCAATATTTTCTGGTTTTACACTTAAATAGATTGAATCAAGATGTTGTTTAAGTATATTACCTATAATATCAATTAAAGAACCGGATTCACCCATTAAAGAAGTTTTAAGAAATCCGGAATAAGGTGATTCTTTTATTAAATTACGTGCTTTTATTAACTCCTGAATTCTTGTTACCAGGGGTCTGTCAAAATCATTTAGTACAGGAGTAAGAAATTCCTGTATCCTGGAAATTAATGCATCCATTTCTTCTTTTTTTATCCGTTCCCAATCCGCTTTGGAAAGCTTCATATAGACCCATGAGCCAGCTTCTTCAGAATAATAGGTATCAACAATTTCAACACCTGAGAGACTCTTTTCTACAACTGCAGTAATCTCATCCACTGTAGATGAGGAATAATTTCCTTCAGAATCATCTTTAGTAAGAACTGTAATTTCATTATGGATTTCCACTGAAATTGAAGCCGCAACATTTGATCGTGCACCAGCTTCTGCTGTTTTTCTGTCCTCTGCTTCATTACCAGTACTGGATCCTGCTATACCAATATAATATGCATCACTGGCAGGATAGCTATCCATCCATTCCGGGCGATTTGGATCAACTTTCACAGACCCACCACTTGTGGCACATGATAAAATAAGTATTGATGTAATTATTATTGCTATAAGCTTTCTCATAATTAATGCTCCTTAGGTTGCATATGCGACCAGCTTCTTACTTTTATACTACTGATTCCCTGGACATACAGCAAGAGTATGATATGTATTACCATTATCTGTACTCCACCGGCCTAATACATAAAATCCCCTTACAAAAGTTGATGTAACTTCATAATTAGTTTCACTAAAGGTAGAACCGGATATTTCAGAATCACGATCTGTCCTTTTAGCTTTTACTATAACAGAAACTTGTTTTGCAAGATTAGCCAGAGCCTGTTCGTCTGCCTTGCGAATAGAATCAATTTTATATCTACTCCGCTGTACAGATCCTATACTAACAAGATAACCATCAATTTCCGGAACTTTATATAACCATTCCGGTTCATCTCCAGAAGCTGCCAGATCAGAAAAACTTCCTTTAAATTTTACACCTTCAAGTTCTGCAAGAATATAGGTTCCCTCATTATCAACAAAATGATTTCTGATTACTATTTTAGATTCAAGCTCAGCTGCCAAAGAATTATCATACTGAATATCGATAGCTTCCAGATAACCAAGATCCCTGTTATTACTTTTTACAGCAAATTTTGCCTCAACATTTGCATTGTATAAAATTGATGCTTGTCTGGCACTATCGGATATTGCCAGCGCTACTTCATCTTCTCTATAAGATCTTCTTGGAATAAAAGAGGAAAACAGAAGCTTACCATTATCCGGTGCTGTATTCCACATAAATCTATACTCAGGAAGCGTAAAATCAATAACACCATCAACTACAATTTCTTTAACACCTATTTGTGTATTCACCAAAGTGCCTTGAGAACTATCTCCAGGAACCGTTGTACAGGATAAAAATATAGACACACTGAGTATTATAATTATATATTTAATATTAAATTTCATATAACCATACTAATATAATAAAATGTTTTTATCTATATTAATGCAAAAAAAAAGCTGTCCCGGTTTACGGAACAGCCTGATTTAAACTAAATTTTTTACTTGGTTGGTGTTGATACTGTTGGGTTATTTTCCAGCTGGTAGTCTAATTTTTCAAGAGCCTGGGTTGCTTTAAACTCTGCAAAAGCTGCTGCATCATTTCTTTCAAATTCTTCTGCAACTTCTTCAAAAGAATCGAGTAGTGCATCCTTACCATAAACCATCAGTACCCAAACTCCACCATCTTCCATTGGTGCTCTGCTCTGAGGTGTTGCACCACTAAGAGTTGTATCTGTAATTTGTCGGGTAATTGTTTCAACAAAACTAATCAACTGAGTGTTATCACCTTCACCTGCTTCCTGTGCATATGCTGTTATAGCTTCCTGAATAGTTGTCTCAATCTGACTTGCAATGTCTGCTCTTGCATTGGTTTCTGCAACTTTAATAGATAGAGCCATAGAAGACTGTTTTGCATAACCAACACCATAAATAGCATCTGTTGCCATTGGTGGATTAAGAACAAAATCCGGTAGATTTGATTTCTTAGGTTCAACTACTTTAGGATCTGGTGCTGAAGCACATGAAACTGCAAAGAGTGCAACCATCACTACCAATAAAGCGATTGTTATTTTTTTCATATTTTACTCCTGTTTATTATTACTAAAATTAACAATATCACTATAAATGCAGTTTATCAACTAAATCACATATTTTTTTATCTTTTCATTTTGAAAAATATAATATATATTCACTCTATGGCTAAATCTAAAAATTACAGTTATATAATTGATAACCTCTCTTCAGATAATGGAGATAAAATAAAAAAAGCACTTCAAAAAATACCCGAAATAAAAAGTATTACAGTTGATGAAATCAGTGGAACAATAGATTTAATATCAAGCAAAGATGCAGAAATTGAGTTAAAATATGCCTGTAGCATAGCTGGAGCCAGTTTTCGTGTTAAAATTGAGAAAAAAAGAGGTCTTTTCTCCTGAGTCAGAATAAAAAGCCTGGGTCAACTGTTCTGCATATGCTCAAGATACTTTTGAAGAACTTCATAACCTCTAATTGAATTTTTATTTTCAATAACAAATGTCAGTTCTGTCATAGTAGAAACAATCTCAAGAATATTAATATTTTCCCAGGCAAAACGGTGCATTACCTGTGAAACTATACCTGGAGTATGTAAAAAATCACCATCAAATATAACAGTTAAAGATACCAGTCCTTTGGAATGATTAAACACTTTTTCTCCGGATAAAAATTCTTCAATTTTTCCATAATATTTTTCACTTACAGAAATACTTACTTCGTTATTCCCAACAATAATATTTAAAAAATCACCTCTCTCAATATTTACCATTTCATAGAGATTTTTTAGTTTAGTAAGAAGATTTGTAGATTTAAGAACGTTAAAATCACAAATATTTGTTTTCATTAAAATTTCACCGGAAATTGGTGAAGACACAGCAATATTTCTATGTTCCCTGATATCATCACCATAACGCCGGAGTGCCATAACAATGGCAGTCTCTTTTATTTCTTTTCCAAGAGATTTTTCTATATCGGGTTTAAATTCCGAGGCGAGATTTCCAAGACTCAATATTCCTCTGCTTAAAGCATCAAGTAAAAAGGGTTTATTTTCCAATAAATATTTAACCATACTGCTGACTGATTCCATAAAAGCCCCCCTAACCTACTGTTACTATAAAAACTTATTGTTTATATATAGACATATTATTCAAATTAGTGTATTACTTTACAATAATTAGATCAAATTGTAAACAGGGGTATAATATTGTAACTATGATAATTTCAGGTTACAAGCTTACTAGTAAATGATATGATCCAGGATTACTAAGGAGAAAGAAATGACTAATTTAGAAGGTGTTTACACAGCATTAATTACACCCTTCACTAAAGAAGGAGCTTTTGACGAGGCAGCATTTAAAGATTTAATTGAGTTTCAGATTGCCAGTGGTGTCAGTGGACTGGTTCCCTGTGGAACTACAGGAGAAAGCCCTACACTATCCCATGCAGAACATGACAGGGTAATTCAATTAACAGTGGAAACAGCTGCAGGCAGAGTTCCTGTAATTGCAGGAACAGGAAGTAATGCCACCAGTGAGGCTATACAGCTGTCACAGCATGCTGAAAAATCAGGTGTTGATGCTGTTCTTCTTGTTAATCCTTATTATAATAAGCCAACTCAACAGGGGCTTTATCTGCATTTTAAAGCTATTGCAGATGCAATCTCAATTCCATGTGTTTTATATAATATACAGGGAAGATCCGGTGTTAATCTGGAAACAGAAACTCTTGCCAGATTAGCTGCAGAATGCACAAATATAACTACAGTAAAAGAGGCTTCTGGAAATCTTCAGCAAATGAAAGATGTAATTGCAAGTACCGGCCCAGATTTTCATGTTGTTTCAGGAGATGACAATATGACATTAAGTCTTATTGAATCCGGAGGGAAAGGGGTAATTTCTGTAGCTTCAAACCTTATTCCGGACAAAATGGTGGAAATGGTAAACCTGGCTCTTGAAGGTAAAATGGAAGAAGCAAGAGCAAAAGAAGCACAGTTAACTAATTTTTTCCAAACAATGTTTATTGAAACTAATCCAATCCCCATAAAAACAGCAATGGCAATGAAAGGCTGGTGTGAAGAAATTTTTAGACTTCCTATGTGCAGCTTGTCCAGCGAAGGGAAAAGAGCTAAATTAAAGGCAATTGTTGATAAAGTAGGAATTCCCATGGCGGTAAGATCGTCTTAGTGTAGAGACGTAGCATGTTTTGCCTGAGATAGGACAAAATGTATTCTTGTGGAGACGTAGCATGCTA
>DAOVSY010000190.1 GCA_030633365.1 Spirochaetaceae bacterium
CAGGAGAAGATATATCAGAAATGGTGACATCGGTTCCCGATGATGACTCCAATGTAACAAATCCTGAACCTGTTGTAGATACACAAGAGTCCGTTGATGTCCCTTCCAAAACAAATTCTATTCCGGTTCTAATTGGAAAGCAATCAGAATCAGGTTTTTCATCGCCACGAGCAAGAAACCTTGCATCATCAGAAGGAATAGATATATCTGCTGTACCTGGCACAGGTCCTTCAGGAAGAATCATAGAAAGAGATATTCTAAAAGTAAGTTCCGGTAATACACCAGCAAGTGCTGCAGCTATAGAAAAGATGCTAAGTTCAGGTGGAACACGCCCGGCAGTAGGGTCAGGTATTGGTGGAAGAGTTCTTACTTCCGATATAACAAGTACTCCCGTTAGTTTCAATACAGCTTCAGAAACAAAGGAAATTCCTGTAAAAGGTGTACGTAAGATTATATCAGATTTAATGCTGAAATCTTTAACAAGCAGTGCCCAGCTTACTTTGAACAGCTCTGCAAATGCAGAAAATCTTCTTAGGCTTCGAAAGAGACTCAAAAACAGTTCTAATACTCTTGGTTTAAAAAGTATATCAGTTAATGACCTGGTCATGTTTGCTGTAGTAAGAACTTTAAAGGACTATCCAGAATTAAATGCCCATTTTCTGGGAGATAAAATTATACAGTATGGTAATGTTAACCTGGGTATTGCTGTTGACACAGAAAGAGGTTTAATGGTTCCCGTTGTTAAGAATGTTCAGAACCTTTCTCTTAAAAATTTTGCTGCTGGAAACAGGTCAGTATATGATCGTATTAGTTCAAACACAATTCTGCCGGATGAACTTTCCGGAGCAACTTTTACAGTTACTAATTTAGGAGGTCTTGGTATTGAAAGCTTTACCCCTGTTTTAAATATTCCTGAAGTTGCAATTCTTGGTGTAAATAATATTAATTTGAAACCTGTAATGAAGGATGGAGAAGTGGTTCATGAATCATTTATTGGACTATCTTTAACATTTAATCATCAGGCTATGGACGGGGCTCCGGCTGCAAGATTCCTGCAAAGTTTAAGTCGAAATATAAAAGATATTGATATTCTAATAGCGTTGTAGGAGGCTGAATTATGTATGATATCATTATTATTGGAGCCGGACCTGGTGGATATGTAGCCGCCGAAAGGGCTGGTAAACTTGGTAAATCAGTTTTAATAGTAGAAAAAGACTATTTGGGTGGTGTGTGCCTTAACAGAGGCTGTATTCCGACAAAAACACTTCTTAACTCAACTAAACTGTATAAACAGGCAAAATGTTCTGCACCCTACGGTGTTCATGCCGGGGATGTAAGTTTTAACTGGACCCAGGCTATGTCCTGGAAAAAAGAAGTGGTGGAAACCCAGCGTAATGGTGTTTCCTTTTTAATGAAAGAGAATAATGTTGAAGTTTTAAATGGCACTGCGGAGCTTCTTGAGGGAAAGCAGGTCTCTGTGGATGGGAAAATTTACAAAGGTGAGAATATCATTATTTCAACAGGTTCTTCCAACTTTATTCCACCAGTACCCGGGGCTGACGAGCATGCTGTTGTTACAAGTGATGAAATTTTAGATCTGGAGAAGCTCCCGGAATCTATTGCTGTAATTGGTGGTGGTGTCATAGGAATGGAGTTTGCGTCTCTTTTCTCAAATCTTGGAATTAAAGTTGATGTAATGGAGATGATGGAAGAGATTATTCCTATGATGGATAAGGATCACGCCAGGGTAATGCGTCGGGAAATGAAGGGGATAAACTTTCATCTTTCTTCACAACTTTTAAAAATTGATGGTAAAAAACTTACATATCTGTTTAATGGAAAAGAAGAAAGCCTGGAAGCGGAACTTGTTCTTATGGCAGTCGGCAGACGTCCCAATACTGCGGGACTTGAAAAAACAGGATTGGATATAAATAAAGGAAAGGTCGTAGTAAACGAAAAGATGCAGACAAATCTTCCTGGAATATATGCCGTTGGAGATGTTACCGGTCTTTCTATGCTTGCCCACTCAGCTTCACGTATGGGTGAAGTTGCAGTAAATAATATCTGTGGAATTCAGGACAGAATGAGATATAACGCAGTCCCATGGGCCGTATATACCAGCCCCGAAGCTGCAGGTTGCGGCATGACAGAATCAGAAGCTGTTTCAGCCGGACGTAAAGTAAAAACAGTCTCGGTTCTTATGAAGCACAACGGCCGTTTTCTGGCAGAGCATGGAAAAACAGCTGCAGGAACTTGTAAGGTCGTTGTTGATGCAGAAACAGAAGTTCTTTTAGGAGTACATCTCCTTGGGGGCATCAGTTCTGAGCTTATAGCAGGGGCTGCGGCAATGATTGAAAGTGAATTAAGAGTAAATGAAATAAAACAAATTATATTTCCCCACCCGAGTCTCTCTGAGGTAATTCGGGATGCAGTATGGGCAATAGTATAGATAAGGTGAAAATAGGAGTAACGATATGCCAAAAAATTTAGTTGTAGATCCCAAAGAGATTAGAAAACCTGGAGTAATTAAAATAAAGGACATTCCTGTAAATAGTTATGTTTCTGATATAAAAAAGGAACTTAAAACTTACGGCAAAGATGGTCTTAAAAAAATATACTACGATATGCTTATAATTCGCGAATTCGAGATGATGCTTAACTCCATTAAGCAGGAGGGGAATTATCTTGGAATTGAATATAACCACAGAGGCCCTGCCCACCTTTCGGGTGGTCAGGAATCCGCAGCTGTAGGTCAGTGTGTAAACCTAAATGAAAATGACCTTATCTTTGGCTCTCATAGAAGTCATGGCGAAATTCTCGCAAAAAGTTTTTCTGCAGTTAATAAAATTGATGAAAGACCTCTTCAGAAGATTATGGAAGAGTTTGGTAATGGACGCCTTCTTGGTGTTGTTGAAAAAGAAGCCCCTGGGAATTCTTTAAAAGATCTGGCAGAGAACTTTGTTTTGTACGGGGCTCTTGCAGAGATATTTGCACGGGAAACCGGTTTTAACAGTGGCCTTGGCGGATCAATGCATACCTTCTTTGCACCATTCGGTTCTATGCCTAATAATGCAATAGTTGGTGGAAGCGGTGATATTAGTGTTGGAGCTGCTTTATTTAAAAGAATCAATAGAAAACCTGGAATAGTAATAGGAAATATTGGAGATGCGGCTCTTGGCTGTGGACCTGTATGGGAAGGCCTTGCCTTAAGCTCAATGGATCAGTACAGAACTCTTTGGGATGCTGATTTAGGCGGATCTCCTCCATTTATGCTCAATATATTTAACAATTTTTACGGAATGGGTGGACAGACAAACGGTGAAACTATGGGTTATGGTATGGCGGCAAGAGTTGGTGCCGGTGTTAACCCTGAAAACATGCATGCAGAAAGGGTAGACGGTTTTAATCCTCTGGCAGTTGCAGAAGCAATGACCCGGAAGAAAAAGTTACTCGAAGCAGGTAAAGGCCCTGTTTTTATGGAAACTATAACCTACAGACTTACAGGACATTCTCCGTCAGATGCATCTTCCTACAGATCAAAGGAAGAGGTTGAAAGTTTTAGACAAAATGACAGCCTTGAAAGTTACAGGGAATATCTTCTTCTGAACAAGGTTATTACAGAGTCAGAAGTTTCCGAATTAAAAGATAAGGTTGTTAACAAGATTAAGAGTACTATGACTCTTGCAATTAATGATGATATTTCACCAAGAGTGAATGGTGCATTTATAGAATCTGTAATGTTTTCCAATGAGAAAAAACTAAAACTTGAAGACAGAGAACCTGAAGTTCTTATGCCCAAAGAGGAAAATTCCCGGGTAAAAGCTATTGCAAGAAGAAACAGATATGCTTTTGATAAAAACGGAAAAGAATATTCTGCAGCAAAAACCTATAGCTTTAGAGATGCTCTGTTTGAAGCTCTTATAGACAGGTTTTATGAAGATCCTACCATGATAGCATATGGAGAGGAAAACAGAGACTGGGGTGGAGCCTTTGCAGTATACAGAGGGCTTACAGAGGCCCTTCCATATCACAGGTTGTTTAACTCACCAATATCTGAAGGTGCCATTGTCGGCAGTGCTGTAGGTTATGCTATGACCGGTGGTCGTGCAGTAGTTGAACTTATGTATGCAGATTTTATGGGTCGTGCAGGGGATGAGATTTTTAATCAGATGCCCAAGTGGCAGTCTATGAGTGCGGGTGTTTTAAAGATGCCTCTGGTACTTCGTGTTTCTGTTGGAAGTAAGTATGGTGCTCAACATTCCCAGGACTGGACAGCTCTGGTTGCCCATATCCCGGGGTTAAAAGTTATGTACCCTACAACACCTTATGATGCCAAAGGAATGCTTAACCTTGCTCTTACAGGTACAGATCCTGTTATTTTCTTTGAAAGTCAGAAACTATATGGTATTGGTGAGATGTTTGAAAAGAATGGCGTACCGGAGGGATACTATGAGGTGCCTGAAGGTGAACCTGCAGTAAGACGTACAGGTAAGGATCTAACTATTATTACAATTGGAGCAACAGTGTATCCTGCTTTGAAAACAGCTGATATACTTAAAGATAAATATGGATTGGATGTAGAGGTAATTGATTTACGATTTATGAATCCTTTAAACTATCAGCCTCTTGTAGATTCTGTTAAAAAAACCGGAAAGGTTCTTTTGGCTTCAGATGCCTCGGAAAGAGGTTCTTTTCTTCATACTGTTGCTTCCCACCTGGGAAGACTGTCTTTTGATTATCTGGATGCACCTCCTGTAGTGGTTGGTGCAAGAAACTGGATTACACCACCTGCAGAGATGGAAGAATATTTCTTTCCCCAGGAAGAATGGTTTATAGATGCAATACATGAATCTATACTTCCTTTGGAAGGTCATAAGGTTACTTCCGTTCAGACAGATGGAGAGTTTATAAGGAAAAACAGGTTAGGGGTGTAAAAATTTAATGTTTGAACTATTAGAATATAATTCTATTATAGAAAGATTAAATAATGGAGACAGTGCAGATAGAAAATCTGCACTGATTCAGATTGCAGGATTTATAGAGAACCAGAAAATTAGCAGAACAGCTAATGAAGAGGTTAATAATCATGTTCATACCAACTACTCATTCAGCCCCTATTCACCCTCGGGTGCAGCTTTGGCTGCATGGAAAGATGGACTCCAGGCTGTTGGGCTAATGGATCATGACTCAATATCCGGTGCAGAGGAGATGCTGGAAGCCTGTAAGGTTATGGACATAGCATCAACAATTGGCTTTGAAATTCGGGTCAATTTTTCCGGAACTTCTGTAGAAGGATTGCGTACCAATAATCCGGACTCACATAATATTTCATATATTACTGTTCAGGGAGTTCCTGCAGATAAATTTAAAGAAGCTGAAAAATTTTTAGAACCTGTTAAAGCAGAACGAAATATTAGAAACAGAAAAGAAGTAGATAATCTTAATAAACTAATATCAGTTCAAGGCATAGAAAAGATTGATTTTGAGAAGGATGTACTTGGACGATCCATGAGTGCATTTGGAGGTTCTGTAACAGAAAGGCATATTCTAGCTGCTCTCTCAGAAAAACTTATTTCTAAATTTGGAAAAGGTGAGCCTGTTGTCAATTTTCTTGAAAATAAGTTTAATATTCCTTTATCATCCATTATAAAAGGATTCTTACTGGATAAAGATAATCCTCATTATCTTTATGATCTTCTGGGAACAATGAAGGGAGATTTCCTTCTTGAGTTTTTTATCCAACCAAATGAAAGTGAATGTCTGCCGGTAAAAAAAGTTGTTGACTTTGCAAATTCTGTTGGAGCAATTCCTGCATATTCCTATCTTGGTGATGTTGGGGAAAGCCTCACAGGAGATAAAAAGGCTCAGGCTTTTGAGGATTCTTTTCTGGATAAGCTTATGCGAGAAGTAAAGAAAATTGGATTCAAGGCTGTAACATATATGCCCCCAAGGAATACCCGGGCTCAATTGGATCGTATACAAAGTTTATGCAGGCAGCATAATTTTATGG
>DAOVSY010000595.1 GCA_030633365.1 Spirochaetaceae bacterium
ATTTATTCCACCGAATTTGGCTGCATTCAGGTTAATTCCAACACCTCTTGACTGATACCCAAAAACGGTTTTAGTATTTACAAACCATATAACCAGAACTGCAACAAAAGAAATTATAATTCCCAAATGAAATCTTGATCTTGCAATAAGCATTGGATAAAAAGCTGCATCCATGATACTTGCCGACCTTGGCCACGCTGAACCAGGCATCTGCATAGGACCAAATAAAAGAGCTCCCATAATATGCAGAATTACATAGTTAAGTAAAAGGGTTGTTACTACATCATCTACTTTTAATTTTGTCTTAAGAAATGCAGGGATGGTGGCCCACAGACCTCCTCCCAGAAATCCAAAAATAATCATTACCGGTAAGACCAAAAATGAGGGAAGCCAGGTAAAATAGATACCTACCCAGGATGCCAAAATAGCTCCGGCAAATAACTGCCCTTCTGCACCGATATTCCAAAATTTAGCTCTAAATGCAAATGCAACAGCTAACCCAGTAAGAATTAATGGGCTTGCTTTAACAAATGTTTCAAGAAGATTAAACCGGCTGCCCAGGGCTCCCTGAAACAGAGCTCCATAGGCCTTAAAAACATTTCCTCCTGCTATGAGAATTGGAATAGCAGTTATTAATAAAGTTACAAATACAGCTGCAACTGGAATTACCAGCATTACCCAGGGAGGTAATGGTTTACGTTTGACTATGCTCATACCTATCATGATGTTACCCCGCTCATCCAGAGACCAATTTTATCCCTGTCAGCTTTTTCTGCACTTACTTCGCCCATTATCTTTCCTTCATACATAACAATAATCCGGTCGCTAAGTAAAAATATTTCATCAAGATCATCAGAAATAAGGAGAACACCTGATCCATTTGTCTTCTGATCAAGCATTGCCTGATGAACATATTCCATAGCTCCTACATCCAGACCTCTGGTAGGCTGACATGCAACAACCAGTTTTGGATTACCAACCAGTTCCCTGGCAAGAATAACTTTCTGAAGATTTCCTCCGGAAAGACTCTTTACAGGAATATCCATACCATCCGTTTTTACACTAAAACTATCTATACAGTTATCAGCAAAAGAACGTATTTCTTTCATATTTATAATGCCGTTTTTTGATATGGGTTCGCTAACATGACTCTCAAGAATCATATTCTCTTTAACAGAGAGATCCATAAATAATCCTGTTTTGATTCTATCTTCAGGGATTCTTGCCATTCCTTCTTTTACTACTGCCGAAGGGCTGCCTCCAGGGACTCTCTTTCCGGAAATAAATATTTCTCCTTCATCAGGTTTTACCTCTCCAAAAAGCATTTCCGAAAGTTCAGTCTGACCATTACCGGAAACACCTGCAACACCAAGGACTTCTCCTTCTTTTAAAACAAAACTAAGATCATTAACAGCTGTTACACCGCGATTATTTTTTACCTTCAAATTCTTTGCTTCCAGTATAGTTTTACCAGTTTTAGATTTACCTCTGTCCAATCTTTCCAGTAGTTCCCGACCTACCATAAGGCTGGCAAGTTCCGGAATAGTGGTTTCGGATACTTTTGCTTCTGCTACCCTTTTTCCTGTACGAAGGACAACTACTCTGTCACAAATATCCATAACTTCCTGTAGGTGATGGGAGATAAAAATTATTGAATGTCCACTTTTTACAAGATTACGCAGGGTATCAAAAAGTTCTATTGTTTCTGTGGGTGCAAGAACTGCTGTTGGTTCATCCATTATCAATATTTTCG
>DAOVSY010000537.1 GCA_030633365.1 Spirochaetaceae bacterium
AGGGGAAGTTTTTGGGTAACCCAGGCAGCAGCAGGGGTAGAGAACAGTTTAAAAATTAGAGTAAGCGGTTCAAAAGGATCTTTAGAGTGGTTACAAGAAATTCCACAAATTCTTACATTTAAACCTCTGGGATCACCTGTTCAGATAAGAACACCTAATGGTCCGGGAACACTTCCCCTTTCCAGACGTTCCAGCAGAATAGTTGCTGGACATCCGGAAGGTTTTCCTGAAGGTTTTGCAAATATATATTCTGATGCAGGAGAAGCAATAGCATCCAGAATTGTAGATATGCAAGTTGATCCACTGGCCATGCATTTTCCAAACTCTGAAGATGGGCTTGCAGGAGTACTTTTTGTTGATGCTGTTATAAGATCCAGTAATAACAATAGTTCCTGGGAGAAAGTTTTTAATACTAATTAATCTTTTTTCCACTCTTCCATCTGATTAGCTATAATATCCTTTACAGCAGCAGACATCTCTTTCGTATTTTTAAAATCTCTGGGATGTACTGGAGGAAATACCTTTGCCTTCATATCCGTTGCTTTGTTTAACCATAGGCTGTTTTTCTTTACTGCCTTATCCATATTATATAGAGCAATAGGAATTACAGGAACATCTGCAATTTCTGATAAAATAAATGCTCCCCGTTTAAATCTACCGACATTACCATCAGTGGATCGTGTACCTTCTGGAAATATCATTATTGAACTACCTGATTTAAGAGTTTCTTCAGAAAATTTCATCATTTTCATCTGGCTCTTTGTATCTGTTCTTTTTACAATAATATATCCGTTAAGAGCCATATTCCACCCCAAAAATGGAAGTTTTAATAATGAACTTTTTGCAACCCATTTAAAATGTTTGAAAAGAGTATAAATAATAAGAATATCCAATAAAGCCTGATGATTGGAAACCATTACATAGGCCTGACCTTTCTTTATGTGTTCTTTTCCTTCCCATGTAACTTTCCAGAGAGGTTGAAACCATAGATATAAACTTGCCCAGAAACATGAAAAACCATGAAGAATAACTCGTTTTTTATCAAAAAAAAATGTAAGAATAAAAATAACCAGTGCTATGGGATATAAAATTATGCAGACTACTAAAAAAAGTGTCCATTCATAAATAGTTAAAATAAATGTAATCATTTACTATTACCTCTTATATATGTTTTACATAATATTAAAATGTATTTAACTATTGCACAATATAAAATATTATATAAAATTACAAAATTGTAATATAAATGCAAGGTCTATGTAATACTGTACTTTTAATATAGTACAAATTAAATAATTAAGTCAGGAGATTTTCTTAATGATAAGTATTAATAATATTACTAAATTTTTTGGTGATACAAGAGCTGTTGACGGGATTAGTCTGGACATTCACGAAGGACGTATACTGGGAATACTTGGGCCAAACGGCGCAGGTAAAACAACTACCCTTAGAATGCTGACCGGATATTTACAACCTTCATCGGGGTCTATTGAAGTAAATGGAATTGATACTAAAGGAAATCCTCTAAAAATAAAAAAACTTATTGGATATCTACCTGAATCCTCACCTGTATATTCTGACATGCTGGTATATGATTATCTGAAGTTTATTGCAGAAATAAGGAATATTCCTTCCACTGAAATTATGAATAGAATACAGGGACTCGCAGATCTTTGTGGAATAAGAGAGGTTATGCATAAAGGAGTTTCGGAACTTTCCAAAGGATATAAGCAGAGGGTTGGACTGGCTCTGGCTCTTATGGATGACCCTGCGATTCTTATTCTGGACGAACCAACAAGTGGTCTTGATCCAAATCAGATAGCAGAAATCAGATCAATTATAAAAGATATTGGTAAAAAGAAAACAATTATATTTTCAACACATATATTAAGTGAAGCAGAAGCTACTTGTGACAGAGTAGTTATAATGAATAAAGGTAAACTGGTTGCTGATGGTACAACAGAGATGTTGAAAGGTAAAAAATCTGGTGATCACATGGTACTCATAACACTGGAAACCATTGAACAAAAGAAGGTTAAAGATCTTTTTAAAGGAATTAATGGAATTACTATTAGTAGTATTGAAGAAACAGAAGATTCTACATTAGTAACCTTAAATACAACAGAAGATCAAAGAGCAAATATTTATAAAGTAATAAAAAAAGAAGATTG
>DAOVSY010000216.1 GCA_030633365.1 Spirochaetaceae bacterium
CACAGCCATTCCTGCTGGACCCATACCAATAATAATTGCATCATACTTCATCATACATCTCTCCAAATTTACTTTGAATGCATAATGTAAGGATGCCTATACTAAAAGTCAATAATTATTACGGACTTTGTAATTAATATAAATCTGTCTTGATTGTTAATAATTCTATCCTTATACTCACTTATAAAAATATTCAGAATAATACAAAATAATGGGCTTTGGATCCGAAGGAGACATAAATATGGCAAAGCAGAAAATAATTTTTATTTGCATTCATAACTCTGCAAGGAGTCAAATAGCCGAAGCTTATTTAAATCATTTGGCAGGTGATAAATTTGATGTATACAGTGCAGGTCTTGAGCCTGGAACACTAAACCCAATTGTTGTAGAAGCTATGAGCCTTGAAGAAATTGATATTTCTAAAAATAAAACTAACTCTGTAAATGAGTTTATTGACGGACATATTGCTTTTGACTTTGTAGTTACAGTATGTGACGAAACAGCTGCAGAGCACTGCCCATATTTTCCAGGCCAGGGAAAGCGATATCACTGGGGTTTTAAGGATCCCTCAGCCTTAGCTGGAGATTCAGGAGATAAGCTAAAACAGACTATTACCATACGTAATGAGATAAAAGAAAGAATTAAGCAGTTTGTAGAGGAATCATAAATATTTTTCTTCCAGTAAGTGAAGGAATTCACACTCCCCTATTCCCTTGCCTGGGCTGCAGTGCTGTGTAAATCTTTCTAAAGCGTTTTTTATTCTATGAAGTTCTGTAATTTTTATATTAATATCCTCAATCTTATACTGTGCTTTTTGGTGCACAGATTCACATGATGATCCTGATACCACTTTTATATCTGCAAGCTCTTTAATCTCACCTAAAGAAAACCCCAGCTTTTGTGCATTTTTAATAAACTTAAGCCTGGGAATAAGGCTTTCATTATAATCTCTATATCCGTTAGCAGTTCTATCCGGGGCAGGAATAATACCCTTTTCCTCATAGTACCGAATTGTTCGACCTGGTATATCAGTCAGACTGGTAAGCTTGCTTCGAGTCATACGCTGCTTTCCTCTTTGCTACATATATTAATGGATCTAATCCTGTAAAAATTATACCAGCAATTCCAGCAAAAGCAATCTATTTACCAAAGAATACACACATTACTTTTAAAAATCCCGAAAGAATTGTTAAATAGAAAACAAAATTTTTCACCATCTATCCTGCACAACAGCTTAATTTGTGCATGTCTTTGTCAAAGATAATTGCTCCGAGTTTTATTCCTTCTACCGCTGTCAGGTAAGGGAAATAGGTATCTACAATGTCTGCCGCTGTCATGTGGGCCTGTATTGCTATAGTAAGTGTCTGAATCATATTCCCAGCGTCTTGTGCCATTATTTCCGCACTCAGCAACTCTCCTGAATCTGCATTTTTAATCAGTTTGATAAGCCCCTTTGTATCGTTATTGGCAAGGCCATAGGAGGTATCAGCAATATAAAATTTTGTTGAAGAAACCTTGAACCCTTTTTCTTTTGCTGTATCATCAGTTATCCCGACCCTTGCAATCTGGGGGTGGGTAAAAATCACCTCTGGAACATTGTCGTAGTTAAGGGGAACAGGTACATCTGCGAAGGAATTACCTGCTGCAGCCTGCCCTTCTTTTGCTGCTACATATACCAGCCCCGGGCTTGCAAGAACGTCACCTGCTGCAAATACGATCGGGTTTGAGGTCTGTAGATACTTGTCGGTAACAATATGAGAGGTACTATCTGTAGTAATCCCTGCACGATCGAGCTGTAATGATTCGGAATTGCCTTCTCTACCAGTTGCAAAAACAATCTGCCCTGCACTTATCTCTTTATGTTCATTTCCGCTTCTATAACTAAGAGTCTTACCTTTATCTGTTTTTGAAGCTCCTATAAGTTCTGTCCCGGTAATAACAGTAATACCCTGACTGTTAAAAACCTTTTCTATCTCTTCGCTTATTTCAGTATCATATTGGGGTATCAGGCGGTTGCTGCGTTGAAGTATGGTTACCTGTACTCCGAGCTTTGCGAAGACATGTCCCAGTTCAAGAGCAATAAACCGTCCTCCCACGATAATGATGGACTCTGGTAAATCTTCAATAAAAAGCAAACCAGTGCTGTCTAAAGGTTCAATATCCTTAATACCAGGAAGATCGGGAAATGACGGCCGGGAACCTGTTGTTAATATATACTTTTCTGCAGTAAGTACTGTACCGTCTGATAATTGTATCAATTTTTTATCTATAAACTGTGCTGTCTGATGAATGTACGTTACATTATCAGTATAGTTTTCAAGAACATTAATGTATTTTTCGGTTCGTAGGTTTTCGACAAGCATATCCCTTCCTGCCGTAAGAGCTTCCCAGTTTGTACCGGAAAAAGCTTCATGTATAATAAACTTGGAAGGAACACAGCCTATATTTACACAAGTTCCGCCAATAGTGCTTCCTTCAATGAGAGCCACTTTTTTCCCCATCCCGGCACCCTGTATAGCTGCCGCAAATCCTGCAGACCCTCCTCCTATAACAATAATATCAAAATATTTAACCATTTATCAGCTTCCTTAATCCAACAAAAGTGTAATCAATCTTATCCAGTTCAGTGATTATTATTTTCTCCATCGATGCTTTATCTAGTGGATTGTCTATTTGTAAAAGGGCAAGACCTGTTTTATGGTCCCCCTCAACTGCCTGAATCCAGTCAAGCTTTCTTAGCTGCTTTTCTACTGCAACATCACATAGAGGACAAGTCATATTATCAATACGTACCTCATAATTATAATTTGGAATCTGATCAGATCCGATTTCCTTATTTCCCCGGGCAAATAGAGAACTAATTGCAATAATTAATAAAATTATTACTAAATATTTTTTCATTTTATCCTCCTATGATTAAGGTTACTATTTGAGTAAAAAATAGGGATGTAATAAATAATAAAAGCCCTGCTACTGTAATAATTTGTGCAAGACGTACTTTTGTACGGTCAGCCGGACAAGCACACTTTTTCTTTTTTATAAATGTTGTCCAGAATGCTATTCCTAAAAAAATAGCTCCACTTGCAACAAAATAGGGCTTAAAGGGTTCCAGGATAGAAAGGCTTCCTAAAAAGCTTATAGATGCCCCTGTAAACAAAAACACAGCAGGTCCGACACAGCAGCTTATTGCAAGAAATGCTGAAACAACTATTCCTGCAAAACTTAATTTCTGCTTCTTATCTATAATTTCAAAATTCATACTTTGTACTTTTTCCATTTCTACCTCCATTAATAAATAACTTACTGTAATAGTAATATAAACCTTGCAGTATAGTGCGGAGTCAAGAGAAAAGTAGTCTTTATCAAATAAATTTAATTATATTCTTACCGTTTGTGATGAAATAAAAAATAGAGTTGAACTTTTTTTAGAAAGTAGTATATGACTGATTACATACTACTTTGATTTATTAATTCCTGTCTGTATTTAAAACGTATTTCTTCCTGCTTTATCTCTAATTGGCTTTTACCGAAAAGCCAGTCAAAAATATAAGAACCCAATAATATTCCAATTGTTCCATACATAATATTCCGATCAAAATTATTAGACCAAAACTCTATCGTTCCAGTATCATGATATCTGTATAATTCAAATGCTGCCCCAATATACCCGACAGACCTTACAGCAATTGCTATATATGCTGCTGATTGTTCTTTTGCTTTAAATGATATATACCCCGGAAAGGCAATTCCAGCAGCCATATCCATAAGCTTAATGTCTCTGGAAAGTATTTGAAACTCATCGATAGTCATTTCTATGGGTATTTCAGGCAAAATCAGTCTGTCATCCATAGTACGATTAAACAGTTCCAGATCCTGTGAAAAAACTGTACCCAGTGTTGTTATAAAAACAGCAATTATAATTATTTTTTTCATGAAATTAGTATACATATTCTTATTTAGATCTTCAATATGTAGCATATAAAATTAAAAAATTATTATTTACATAAGAGATATAACCGAAAAGTATATTATGACTGGAATAAATTTATTACAGGAACAAGACCTCCAGACCTCCAGCGAACCACTTCTTAATGCAATAAGAGATCTATTTTTTTCCTACTTTGATCATCCATGGTTAATCAATATTATTGATGAATTACCGGAAAATATGGGGAATATGGGGCCAATCCGTACATTCCTTGCACTTACCTCAACCCATCCTCTACAGGAAAGTATTATACTAAATGGAATAACAGGGCTTAAAACCATGGTAAGAATTATAAATATCTGGTTAATTCCGGAAAGTACTGATATCTTTGGAGTTTCTGCTTTTACTAAAAAAACAGCTCTATCCAATCGTACATTTAGAAAATGTCTAGCCTATACACTGCCATCAAATACAATGAGCCTGTCTCTTCTCATTGAAGAGTTTGAAAAAGAGATAATTAGAGAAAGTTTAATAATAAACTAATCCAGCATTGCCAGAATTTGAGATTCTCCTACTGCACCAGCCATAAACTCTTTTATAATACCATCTTCAACCAATACTATTGAAGGAGTACCCAGAATACCAAGCTGTCTGGCTGTATCCATATCCTTGGTTATATTAATACTAAAAACATTTTTATGTTTTTTTGACAAAGCTCTTACAATTGGTGTAATACTCTTACAGGCACGACAATTCGGACTGTAAAAATACATCATAACCTTAGAACCGGCTTTAATCATTCTACCATGAGCCCCACCAAGAACAGGAACAGTTTTCCCTTTCTTCATCTTCATTTTTAATCCCATAAAAAACTGTAAAAGAAAAAATGCAGCAACAATTCCCAGTACTATATATACAAAAATCATTTTTTATCATCTCCTATAAATCGTGAACATTCTATTTTTCTAGAAAAAATAAATCCTAAACTAATCAATATACTGGCAATAATAAATACAGGTGTAAATCCTATTGTAGTAATTAAAACTCCTGCAACTATTGGAAAAATTATAGTTGCAACACTTCCAGCACCACTTATTCCTGAATATACTGCTCTGTTTTCATTATTTGAAATTTCAAGAAGAATCCCTGGTATAGCAATCTCCTTTGTAGCAAGAACCACACCTGACAACGGAAACAAGAACATAAATAAAGTATGATTATTCTGAAGCAGTAAAGCTGCAATAGGCAAAAGTGCCCCTGAAACAATATGAATTGCCAGTATTCCCTTGTACCTCTGACCTTTTGAAAGAAATTTAAACAGTATATTTACAACTATCATTCCACCAACCTGTAACAATAGATAATTCCCAATATCTGTTCCAGTAAGTCCAAAGTTCTTTTTTGCCAAAGCTATTAGAAAAGGAATCACTGCAATTCCAAGGCTGGTGGTATTAACAGTATATAAATAATTTCTAAGATTTTTATCTCCCTTAAGAGCAATCCC
>DAOVSY010000133.1 GCA_030633365.1 Spirochaetaceae bacterium
ATGTGGAGAATGTATCCAGTCCTGTCCTACAGGTGCTTTAGTTGAGAAACCTCTTGTTTCCATGATTCGGGCAATGGATATTGATAAAAAAGTGCAAACAACATGTACCTACTGCGGTGTAGGCTGTCAGGTTGAGATGTGGGTTAAGGATGATGAGGTTGTACGTGTTCGTGGTGTTAATGCGAAACCAAATAACGGCAGACTTTGTGTTAAAGGCCGGTTTGGTTACGAGTTTATAACAAATAAAGATAGATTAACTACTCCTCTTATTCGAAAGAATGGGGTTTTGGAAGAGGCTTCCTGGGATGAAGCACTGGACTTAATTGCAGAAAAAATGACTGGAATAAGAGATACTCATGGTTCTGATGCTCTTGCAGGTCTTGCCTCTGCAAGATGTACAAACGAGGATAACTATGTTTTTCAAAAGTTTTTCAGGGCTTCTTTGGGAACAAATAATGTGGACCACTGTGCCCGTCTTTGTCATGCTCCAACAGTAGCCGGTCTTGGTAAGGCTTTTGGTTCCGGTGCTATGACTAACCCTGTAGAGGAGTTTGTAGATGCAGACTGTATACTTATAACAGGAACTAACGCTACAGAAACTCATCCTGTAACAGGAACATATATTAGAAATGCAGCTGCCAAAGGGGCTAAGATTCTTGTAATTGATCCCCGTAAAATTGATATAGTAAGTGATTCCTATCTATGGATGAGACAGAAGTCCGGAACTGATGTTGCCTGGATTAACGGTATGATCAATATAATAATTACAGAAGGTTATGCTAATAAAGAATTTATAAAAGAAAGAACAGAGGGCTTTGAAGAACTAAAAAAAGCAGTTGCATCCTATACTCCCGAAAAGGTGGAGGAAATTACAGGAATTAAGGCTGCTGACCTGAAGGAAGCTGCCAGAGTTTATGCAACTTCCGAAAAATCTTCAATTGTCTATGCCATGGGTATTACCCAGCATGTTACAGGAACAGATAATGTTCTTTCTCTTGCAAACCTTGCAATGGTAACTGGTCAGATTGGTCGGTCTTCCACTGGTATGAATCCTCTAAGGGGCCAGAATAATGTTCAGGGTGCCTGTGATTTTGGTGGCCTGCCGAATGTATATTCAGGTTATCAGAAGGTAGCTGATCCTGCTGCCCGTGAAAAATTCCAGAAAGCCTGGGGTGTGGATACTCTTTCAGATAAAGATGGGTTAACCATTGTAGAGATGATGAACGAAGCAGCTGATGGAAATGTTAAGGGGCTGTATATAATGGGTGAAAATCCAATGTTATCCGATCCAAACCTGAATCATGTAAAAGAGGCTCTGGAGAAGCTTGATTTTCTGGTTGTTCAGGATATTTTTCTTACAGAAACTACAGAATTTGCAGATGTTGTTCTTCCTGCTTCCAGTGCAGCAGAGAAAGAAGGTACTTTTACAAACTCTGACAGAGCTGTACTACGGGTTCGACCTGCTCTTCCAGCTCCTGGTAATTCCCGGGGTGACTGGGAAATTTTGTGTGATCTTTCTACAAGAACAGGTTATCCAATGAGTTTTACTGACAGTAAAGCTGTTATGGAAGAGATTGCAGAAGTAACACCTATTTATGGCGGCATTAGTTACGAACGTCTGGAAAATGAACATCTTGCATGGCCATGTCCGACACCTGAACATAAAGGAACTACTTTTCTCCATGCAGATAAATTTTCCAGAGGCCTGGGGCTTTTTACTCCTGTAGATTTTATACCTCCGGCAGAACAGCCCGATAAAGAGTATCCTTTTATTCTGACCACAGGACGTATGCTCTACCATTATCACACTGCTACAATGACAAGGCGTTCGACTCCTTTAAGAGAGTTCGCTCCTGAAGGTTACCTTGAGATTTGTAAAGAAGATCTTAAGGATCTTGGAGCTGCTGATGGAGATAAATTACAGATTAGTTCCAGAAGAGGTGTAATTACTGCAAAGGCAAAGATGAGTGACAGGGTTGCCAAGGGTGTAATCTTTATACCATTCCATTTTAGTGAATCACCAGTTAATGCCCTTACAAATGATGTCCTTGATCCACATTCCAAAATACCGGAGCTTAAAGTTGCTGCCTGTCGAGTAGAGACAGTAGGGTAGAGGTGGTTAATGAGTCTTAAGTCAGAAGCTGACCATAAGGTTATTGCAGGAATCCTGGCAGGCGGTGGAAGCCGTCGGTTTGGAAGCGATAAGGCCTGTGCTGTTTACGAAGGGAAATCCCTTTTAGAGTGGACTATACACAATGCTTCGGAGATTACTGATAATATAAATATTCTGACAAAAAAGCCGGATGCATATAATTTTACGGGCTGCAGGATTATTGAAGACCTTCTTGAGGTTTCTACTCCTATTAGTGGTATTATTTCCATTATGCCCTATGTAAGTGACTGGCTGCTTCTTTTAGCTTGTGATATTCCCTTTTTTGAAAAGAAAGTATTAGACTTTTTATGGGATAAAAGGGACAGCAAAAAAGCCACAGTAATACATGTTAATGGAAAGTATCAGCCCTTTTTGGGACTCTATCCAAAGAGTGTTCTTCCTTATTGGGAAGAAGCATTTGAACGTGAAGAGTATCATCTTCAAAGGGTTATTGAAAGTATGCCAAAGATTGTTATTGAACAGAGTGATCTTATGTTTGCAGGTATTAGTCTTCAGTCCTTTCTGAATATTAATACCCCTGCAGATTTAGAACTAATTGGAATATGATAATATCAAACAAAGAAATTATTAAATATAAAAACGGTGTATCAGAAAAAGTAAAAGATTCTGTTATAAGTGAAGAATGGTTTAATCTCTACCTAAATGAACAACTTATCTATCAGACTCCTGTTCTTGACCAGGAAATTGATGATCTTATTTATGGTCTGCTTTTTGTAAAAGGACACATAAAAGTAGGGGCGGGCGGCCGTTCTCAAGTAGGGGCACGGCGCGCCGCGCCTCTACTTGATATTCTGCAAAAGGGCAGATCCTGGTATATAAATTTCAATGAATCCCTTCCTGGTCAATCTTTCAGGCAAATGGTTGAAGAAGCTTTTAAACATTTAAATAATAATTCTCCGGCTGCTTTTGATATAAAGAAGAAATATAGGGCTGAAACAATTCTTGACCATATGAGAGAATTTCAAAAGCTGCCTTCTGTTTACCATGAAACTGGTGGTGTTCATATGGCTGCTTTTGCAACAGACAAAATATTATTCTGGGCTGATGATGTAAGCCGTAGGAACTCTGTAGATAAGGTTATTGGGAAGGTTTTCCTTTCTGATATACATTTTCAGGATGGTATATTTGTATCTTCAGGCAGAATATCTTCTGATATTGTTATTAGAATGATTAAAACCGGAGTAAAGTTAATAGCCTCTGTTTCTGCCCCTATGGATAAAGCAATTAAACTTGCTGATTTTTATGGAATAACTCTCTGTGGATTTGCAAGAGGGAAACGTATGAATATCTATACACATTCAGAAAGAGTTGTAATAAAAAAGGAGAGGTCCTATGGCATATAAAACAGAACTTCTTTACTACAATGATCCATATAAAGTTGATTTTGACGCAACTGTTCTTTCAGTTAAAAAGGTTTCATCCGGGGAAAATCTCTGGGATGTGATTTTAGATAAAACTTGCTTTTACCCTGAAGGAGGAGGACAGCCCTCAGATTTTGGTACAATTGCCGGGATAGAAGTAGTAAATGTTTTAAAAAAAGATGGAGAGGTTTTTCATCGAACTCTATCTCCTCCAAATATGGGCAAAGTAAATTGTAAGATAGACTGGGAACATCGTTTTGACTATATGCAGCAGCATACCGGGCAGCATATTTTATCCGGTGCATTGTATAAATATGGATATGGAACCGTTTCTGTTCACCAGGGTGAAAGTGTTACAACAATTGAAATTGATAAATCTGAAATTTCTGAAGAAGATTTACAGAATGTCGAAACTCTTTCCAACAGAATTATATCTCAAAATATTAAGCTTAATTCTACATGGGTTTCTGATGCTCAGGTGGATGAACTCTCTTTAAGGAGGAAATCAAAAGTTTCCGGAGAAATTAGAATTATTAGTATTGGAGACTTTGATAAGGTTGCTTGTGGGGGCGTGCATACTGAAACTACTGGAGAAGTTCAGTGTGTTAAGTCTTTATCTGTAGATAAAATTCGGGGACATGCAAGAATAAGCTGGAAAATAGGTTACAGGGTTTTACTGGATTATGGAGAAATGGCTTCTATTTTATCAACTCTTTCAACGCAATTTTCTGCTAAGCAGTCTGAGATACTTTTAAAAGTTAATAATGTGTTAAACAGTTTTCAGGAAAATAAACGACTTTATAAGCAGCTGGAAGAACGGTTTATAAGTTTTCGAATTAAAGAATTGTTTAACAAAAAAGATAAAATTAATAATATAATTTTTCTTACTGATATATTTGAAAATGAATCAAAAGATTTTTTGCGAAATTTTGTAAGTTCTATTAAAACAGAAAATAAATATTTAATTTGTTTAATTAATAAAACGGATTCAAATTTTCAATGGATTCTTGCTTCTGGTGGTATTGATTTTCCATTTAGTGAAAACAGGCAGCATTTGCTATCTTTATTAGGTGCAAAGGGTGGAGGTAAAGCTCCTGTTTGGCAGGGGGTAGCAGATAATACTGATGGAATAGATTCTTTTTTTGATGGTCTTGGGAATATACTTACTGAACTTTAAATGTGCTTTTGTTATGGTTTTCAATTTTAGTACGTCTTTTATGGGCATACATTTTTCTATCTGCTATTTGGATTAATTCATCAATATATAAGATATTTTCGGAGTTTGTCTCTGCAAAACCATAACTTGCACTAATATTGTATTCAGCATCAGGTTTTTTGTTTCTATCCCTCATTGATTTTTGTATACGTCTCCAAATAGTTTTTACTTCACTAAGTTTACAGTCTGGAAAAACTAACAGGAATTCATCTCCTCCAATACGGCTGAGTATATCAGATTCTCTCATAGCTAATTTTATATCCTCAACTATTGCGAGTATTAGATTATCTCCTGCTTCATGTCCGAAATTATCATTTACTATTTTTAAGTCGTTTATATCAATATAGCAGACACTTAAAAATGTTTTACCTCTACGCATTTTTTTTAGTTCCTGCTTTAGAAATTCCATTCCTACTCTACGATTGTATACTCCTGTTAGTTCATCAAAAGTTGCAAACTGATAGAGCTCATCTGTTATTGCTTTAAGATCACAAATATCTTTTATAAGCCCTGATATATTTATTATATTTCCATTTGTATCTTTGATTATGTTTGCAGAAACGAGAGTATGATGTACTTTTCCATTTTTATCTGTAAGCCGCATTTCATAATTGGAGACGGAATTTTTTGACAGCAGCATCTTTTGAAACAAACCTTTATATTTATTCCCTTTAAATAAAAAATTTATACTTTTACCAATACATTCATTTTGCCTGTATTCGGTATACTTTTTTATGGATGGACTAATACATTCTATAATTCCATTTATATCTGTTTCATAATAAATGTCAGGGAGATTATTAAAAATTGTTTTATATGTTTCTTCATTTTTTTTCATTTGTGTTAATGGTATAGAGTTCACACTAATTTGTCAAAACATACGTACGGAACAGGCATGCCAGTTTCGTACGCAATAATATCTTATACAACACCCTGATCTAGCATAGCATCTGCAACTTTTTTGAATCCTGCAATATTTGCACCATCAACATAATTACCAGGTGCATTTACTTCTTCTGCAGCATTTACACAGGCCTGATGTATGTTAATCATAATGTCGTGCAGTTTTTTATCTACTTCTTCCCTTGTCCATGAAATTCTCATACTGTTCTGGGACATTTCCAAACCGGAAGTTGCAACTCCACCGGCATTTGCTGCTTTCCCAGGGCCAAAAAGTACTTTGCTTTCTATTAAAAATTCAACTGCATCTGGTTCGGTAGGCATATTTGCCCCTTCAGATATACAGTTAACACCGTTGGCAACCATTGTCTGTGCCTCTTCCAGAGATATTTCATTTTGTGTTGCACAAGGTAGTGCCACATCAGCTTTAACAAGTTCCCATGGTCTTTTGCCTTCAAAATATTCGCAACCATATTCGTCTGCATATTCTTTAATTCGTCCACGACGATTATTTTTTAGATCAAGCATATATTCCAGTTTTTCCTGATTTATACCATCTTTATCTATTATTGAACCACTTGAATCGGATAATGAGACAACTTTTCCACCAAGGGCATTTATTTTTTCCAGAGCATACTGAGCAACATTTCCTGACCCGGAAAGAAGAACGGTTTTTCCATCAAAGGATTCACCCTTTGTCTTAAGCATCTCTTCTGCAAAATAAACTGCACCATACCCTGTTGCTTCCGGTCGAATTAGAGAACCACCCCAATTAAGTCCTTTTCCTGTAAGAATTCCTTCAAAGGAATTTTTAAGCTTTTTATACTGACCAAACATAAAACCAATTTCCCGGCCACCTACACCAATATCACCTGCAGGAACATCTGTATTGGGTCCAATATGTCTGAATAATTCACTCATAAAGGACTGTGTAAAGGCCATAACCTCATTATCACTTTTTCCTTTTGGATCAAAGTCACTTCCGCCTTTTCCTCCTCCCAGAGGAAGGCCTGTAAGGCTGTTTTTAAATATTTGTTCAAACCCAAGAAATTTTAAAATACCAAGATTTACTGAAGGATGGAATCTTAATCCTCCTTTATAAGGTCCTATAGCACTGTTAAATTCCACTCTAAATCCTGTGTTAACCTGTACATTTCCCTTATCATCAACCCAGGGTACCCTGAATATTATAGTTCTTTCCGGTTCTACCAATCTTTCAAGGATTTTTGCTCTTTGATATCTGGGAGCATTTTCCAGAAATGGTGATAGTGAATCTAAAACTTCCCTTGCAGCCTGCAAAAATTCATTTTCCCAGTAGTATTTCTTTTTTAATCCATCGTAAACTTTGTCTGTGTATTCTGCCATGTGATAGTCTCCTTATTTACGTCGATGTTGTCTTGATGGTAACATGGTTTTATGGGTTGTCAACAAAATCTTTCGAAATATTGTGAAAAAACAGTGATATATTACTATTAAATTATTATTAAATATAAAAATTTCTCAAAAACATTATTTCAATACTACAGCATTACCGGATTTACCATCCATAAGTATTGTAAATGGAATATCTCTGGAAACATGTGTAAAGAATTCTCCATTTTCAATTGGTTCCATAGTTCTTAAATAATCCCAGTCAATAAATGATTCCCCTTTGTGATGAAAAGGGATATTTAGATATCCTATGTTCATTGCCACAAGGTTATGAAAAAAGTGGGATCCCTGGGAAGGTTCGATATCAAAGTCATGAAGACCTGTTTCAATAATAATACCAGCTTTATTAATTTCTCCCCAATGTACTGGTATCCCAAGGAATCTGTCTCTGGTTCCCCATCGGCCGGGTCCAATAAGTATATAATCTTTATCATTCTCTTTAAGTTTTTTGTTAATCTCTTTTATTTCTTCTTTCATATCCATTGTTCTGGTTTTATCAAATTTTAGTGGATCAATATAAACAATATCAGAAATATCTTTTATAAAACCATTTCCCAGAGCTTCAGTAGAATAGAGAATTGCTTTTTCTTTTGTTGTATTTTCC
>DAOVSY010000518.1 GCA_030633365.1 Spirochaetaceae bacterium
AGAATTGTTAAATAATTCTGAAATAAAAAGTCTAAAGTAAAAAAAACAATATATAATATTAAAATTGATTGATATGACATTTAGTCCCCTTTTAATAATTACAAGAACCAGAATGGTTAAAAAAAAATCCTGTCTTCTGACAGGATTTTCTAAACCAGATATATTACAAACTAAACAGCAGCTAAAGCTTCCTGTTTTTTGCCATGCGCAATGGCTTTGTTACATTCTTTACGAATCATAACCTTTTTTTCATTTATCTCATTTTCGTAAAGAACTTTAACACCACTTCGTTTGCAGACAGGACATGTTCCTCTTCCACTTTTAACCTGATCACGAATTCCAGTACCTCTATGTGCTTTAGACATTATTTCCTCCAATTATGGCGTAAAAACCCCATTAACATTCAGCGTCCTAATATAGACTTAGCTATGAGAAATGTCAAGATTGCTTGTTATTACACAGACATGCTCCAGGCTCCTCAAAAAGAACTTCAAGAGCAATCTCTGTCAGTATATTCTTTGTCTTCTCCATTTCGTTATCGCTTATAAATTCAAGATCTTTCTTAATACCTGCCGCCCAGTTTATGGAATAAGATACTGCAGCTAAATGGATTCCTGCTTCTCTGGCTAACGCTGTCTCCGTTGCTCCTGTCATACCCACATAATCAGCTCCAAACATTTTGTACATTTTTATTTCTGCAGGAGTTTCAAATCTTGGACCATTAGTGCATATATAGGTACCTGATTCAGCTAAAGAAAGCCCCCTGTTTTTTGCAGCACTAAGTATTTTAGAACCAAGATCTTTGCAATACGGTTCATCCATAGGAGTATGCTTAAGGCCGGATTTACCACCCTCATAAAATGTATTAATTCGTCCCTGAGTTACATCAATAAACTGGGAAACCAGGCCAAACCTTCCAGGATGGACTATATCAGTTATGGATCCTACAGCGTATATTGCAAACACTCTTTCAATGCCCAATATAGATAATGCTCTTATATTAGCTCTGTAATTTATTTTATGTGGTGGAATAGTATGGTCACTACCATGTCTTGAAATAAAATAGAGGTCATTCCATTTACCTGTCCCTTTTTTTACAGTAACTAATCCATATTCAGTTTCAACATTCTGATCTACAGTTTCAATCCCATCAATATTATAAACACCTGTTCCTCCAAGAATAGCAGCTTTCATTATTTCTTCTCCTTGATTATATAAACATTTTCAAGTCCATATGGAGAAATAAGCCCTTTTGGAGTTATTACTCCTGAAATAAGATGAGGTGGAACAATATCAAAGGCAGGATAGTATGCTTTCATATCCGGCCTGGTAGTTGGAACACCACGAATCATTTTTACTTCTTCGGGATCTCTTTCCTCAATAATAATACTTTCTTTCCCCTTTCTTGTCATATCCGGATCAATTGACAAAGGGAAATAAGGTATTCCGTGATAATTTGCAGTCACTGCATTTTGGAAAGTACCAATTTTATTTGCTGCCCATCCATCACTGGTTATTATATCTACAGCGGTCATATACTTTTGTATTTTACCCTGAGACATAACATGTGCACACATACTGTCTGTAATTAAAGTTACATCTGCGCCAATTTCCATTAAACAGGGAGCAGTTAGCCTTGCTCCCTGAAGATATGGTCTTGTTTCGGGAGAAAAAACTTTTATATTTTTCCCCTGTTCCAAAGCAAGTGCAATTGTAAGAATAAACGATGTTTCTGCAAAACACATTGTAAGAACACCATCACCATCTTCAATTAATGCAGAACCAATATCAGCCATAGCAAAATAACTTTTTTCGTATTCTTTTTGAAAATCATCTATAAACCCCTGAACAGCTGGCTCAAGAGGGTTACCACCTTCTATTTCTTTACAGATAATTTCAACAAGGCTTTCAAGTATTCGTGCCATTGTTGTATTGGTTGGTCGTGTTATCTGTAACCTATTTTTTGCTTTAATAAATATATCAGGATCTGGATTTATTTCGCCACGATCTGCTTTTCCTGCAAGAAACAGCATTGCAACCATAGCTACTCTCATAGGGCCACCACCCTGGGTAACCATAGTTTCAATAGCAACTGCAACTTCTTCAATGGAATTACAGGCTACAAATTCTTTTTTAAAAGGGTATGCCCGTCTGTCTCCAATTAGAACAGCATTATTTTCTATTCTTGCAATATTTGTACTTTTTAATATAAATGGGAGGTATGGGTCCAGTTTTCTTTCCAATTATTTACTCCTGATGACAAAATTTTAATGATATCCTGTAAATTGCCGGTTTAAATTCTCAACCTCTTCAGTGGAAAGAATTTTTGCTTCCTGACCACTTGCTAAACAAGTCATATATAATCC
>DAOVSY010000314.1 GCA_030633365.1 Spirochaetaceae bacterium
AAACGGAAACCTAAGTTTTCAGTACGTGCATATAATAGATGTCCTTTATGCGGAAGACCGAGAGGATTTATTAGAAAAGCTGGTATTTGTAGAATTTGTTTTAGAAAGCTTGCTTCAGAAGGCAAACTTCCTGGCGTTACCAAATCAAGTTGGTAAATTATAGATTCTAAACAGTACTAGCAGATTTTAAGGAGATTTAAATATGGCAAGTAGTGATCCTATTGCAGACATGCTGACGATCATAAGAAATGGTGGTAAGGCAGGGTTTGTTAAAGTGGATATCCCCGGATCAAAAGTTAAGTTAGAGATGCTTCGGGTGCTTAAAGAACAGGGATATATCAAAGATTATAAATTCCTTGAGAATGAGACACAGGGTGTACTTCGAGTTTATCTGAAGTATGTAGAGGAAGAAGAACCCACAATCTTTGGAATTACAAGAGTAAGTAAACCCTCTTGCAGAGTTTACAGCAAATCAACACAGATTAAGCCGGTTTTAAATGGTCTTGGTATATCAATTGTCTCAACCTCGAAGGGGTTATTGACAGATAAACAAGCCAGAGAAGCAAATCTCGGCGGTGAAATTCTTTGTAACGTTTGGTAAGACAGGAGCAGATATGTCTAGAATAGGAAAAAAGCCGGTTCAGCTTCCAGATAAGGTTCAAGTAGCCTTGAATGGCGATGTGATTTCAGTTAAAGGACCAAAAGGTAGTCTTGAACGTAAAGTACATCCGGCTGTCAAAATAAATATAGATGATGGTGTTATAACTTTTGATACTGATCAAAATGATAAGAAAAAGGTAGCTTTACAGGGGTTATTTCGCTCACTAGTTTCCAATATGGTAACAGGAGTTACAAAAGGGTATGAAAAAAAGCTTGTACTTTCAGGCATAGGGTATCGTGCAGAAACTAAAGGCCAAGCCATTATATTGAATATTGGATATTCAAATCCTGTTGAGTTTAAAATTTCTGATGGAATCAAAGTAGAAGTTGAAAAAAATACTCAAGTAACTTTGTCTGGTATTAATAAGGAACTTGTTGGTCAGGTAGCTGCTAACATAAGAGATTTAAGACCTCCTGAACCTTATAAAGGTAAAGGCATTATGTATGCAGATGAACGAATTATACGAAAAGCTGGTAAGACTGCTGGTAAGGATTAAAAGGCGGGAATATAAAGATTATGGGAAATACATCACCGAGGCTCGTTTCAAGGCTTAAAAGAAAAAAAAGAATAAGAAAAAATATTTTTGGTACCCAGGATCGCCCTAGAATGAGTGTATTCAGAAGTTCAAAACATATTTACGCTCAGATTGTTGATGATAATCAAGGCGTTACACTTGTATCTGCATCTACTCTTGATAAAGAGTTTATTGAGAGCAAGGTAGAGGGTAAAAAGGCTGAAATAGCAAAGGCTGTTGGAAGCCTGATTGGTAAGAGAGCTCTTGATAAAGGAATTACAAAAGTAGTCCTGGACAGGAACGGATTTTTATATCATGGTCGCATCAAAGAGCTTTCTAACGGAGCCCGCGAAACAGGATTGAAATTTTAAATTTTTGGAGGACACCCCTTGGCAAGACAGCAGATGGAAGATAATGGATTAATCGATAAAGTCGTCAGGATAAATAGGGTTGCAAAAGTTGTAAAAGGCGGTAGGAATTTCAGCTTTAGCGCACTTGTTGTCGTTGGTGACGGTGAGGGCAGTGTTGGCTACGGTCTTGGAAAAGCAACCGAAGTTCCGGAAGCAATCAAAAAAGGTATGGAAAAGGCCAAAAGAAATATGGTTAAAATTTCATTAATTAATGGAACTGTCCCTTTTGAAGTTGTTGGAAAAGCAGGAGCGGGAAGAGTTTTGTTAAAGCCAGCATCACCTGGTACAGGTTTAATAGCAGGTGGTGGAATTCGTGCTGTCCTTGAGGCAGTAGGAGTAACTGATATACTGACCAAATGTATTGGGACACATAATACTCAAAATATTGTAAGAGCTACCATGGCAGGTCTTCAGTCCCTTTGTTTAAAAGAAGAAGTAGCAAAACGTCGTGGGCTCAAACCAGAGGAAATATAAAAGGTTACAAAATGGCTGATAAAATAAGAATTACTCAAATAAGAAGCATCATTGGAAGACCAGCCAAACATGGCAGGATAGTAAGATCTCTTGGATTAAGAAAGATGCATCAAACTAGAGAGCATAATGCTGATCCGGTAATTTTAGGGCAGATCAAAAAAGTTTCACATCTTTTGAAAGTAGAGGAGATATAGTATGCAACTTCATGATCTATCACCTGAAAAAGGTGCAAGAAAAAAAAGTAAACGAGTTGGCCGTGGCCCAGGTTCAGGGATGGGAAAAACATCCACTCGAGGACATAAAGGTCTCAAAGCAAGATCGGGCGGAAGTGTACGACCAGGATTTGAAGGTGGACAAATGCCTTTATACAGAAGACTTCCCAAAAGAGGATTTTGTAACATATTTAAAACTAATAATGCAGTTCTTAATATTAGAGACCTAGACAGATTTGATGATGGTACAACTATTAACGTTGATACTTTAAGAGAAGCCGGTATGGTAAAAGGTCGTGTTGATGGTGTTAAAGTTCTTGGAACAGGCGAGGTTACAAAGAAATTCATTTTAAAGAATATTCTTGTTTCAACAACTGCAAAAGAAAAAATTGAAAAAGCCGGTGGAACAATAGGATAATATAATACTCACTCACTATTAACAATGAGTATTCTGATTGGTAATACTTGATAATATCCACATATGATAATATCTACAATAGTTAAAGACTAATTTAATTAGTTTGATATCTAGTTATGTAAGGATAAGGAAACGATAGATGATCCAAAATAGCTACCAAAATTTATTTAAGCTGCCAGAGCTTAAAAGAAAAATTTTTATTACACTAGCATTACTTTTTGTTTACCGAATCGGTATACATGTGCCAACGCCAGGTGTGAATGGAGCTGCGCTCTCTTCTTTTTTTGCTGCGGCTGAAGGAACTTTATTTTCCATGTTTAATATGTTCTCAGGTGGTGCTTTAGAAAGATTTTCTATATTTGCGCTTGGGATTATGCCTTATATCAGTGCATCAATTATTTTAGAACTTATGACAGTAGTTGTTCCACATCTGGCACAGCTTAAAAAAGAAGGTGATGCCGGTAGAAAAAAGAAAACACAATATACAAGATATGGTACAGTTATTTTAAGTATTATTCAGGGACTTGGTATCAGTGTTGGGTTAGAATCTATGACTTCACCAGCTGGTGTGGCAATTGTACCTTATCCTGGGTGGGGTTTTAGGATTGTCACAATAATTACATTGACAGCAGGTACTTCATTTATCATGTGGTTGGGAGAACAAATAACCGAAAGAGGAATAGGAAACGGTATATCTCTTATCATTTTTGCTGGTATTGTTGCCAATATGCCTTCAGCAATGGGGAATACTGTTAGACTTATGACAACTGGTGAGATGGGAATTTTTGGTATTATTATTCTTACAGTTCTCATGGTTATCGTCATTGCCGCAATTATTTATATGGAACAGGCTCAACGTCGGATACCAGTTCACTATGCCAAGAGAGTTGTAGGAAGGAAAATGTATGGAGGTCAAACTTCACATCTTCCCCTAAAAATCAATACTGCGGGAGTAATACCACCAATTTTTGCATCTTCAATTATAATGTTTCCAACTACTATTGCTCAATTTATAGATATTCCGATTATGAAAACTATTGCAGCAATGTTTAGCCCTGGAACTATTTGGTATTATCTTTTATATATCGGATTCATAATATTCTTCTGTTTTTTCTATACAGCAGTTCAGTTTAATCCAGATGACGTAGCAGAGAATATGAAAAAAAATGGTGGATATATCCCTGGTATAAGGCCTGGTAAAAGAACAAGTGATTATATAGATAGAGTGTTGACACGGATTACACTTGGTGGTGCTTTGTATGTATCTGCAGTCTGTGTGTTACCTACTTTTTTAATGGGTAAATTTAATGTTCCGTTTTATTTTGGAGGAACTGCTCTTTTGATTGTTGTCGGTGTCTCCATTGATACTATTTCTCAAATTGAATCGCATTTAATTT